>NZ_JAIQXV010000005.1 GCF_020166415.1 Deinococcus multiflagellatus | reverse complement strand
AGCTCGAGCCCATACCCCCGACTCCCTACGATCTTCATGCTCTTATTCTGACGAATGCTCTAAAACCAGCATGACGGGGGCAGGGGTCGGACTGACTTCTGCCCTCGCCTTCTGACAGCAAAGCGCCATTTGCAAAGGAGGGAGAGTATTTCTCAGACATGAGAAAGCCTGCTGGCACGCTGGCCTGCCAGATGAAAGCCCATTGGCTGACATCGCGTTGACAATTTCGTAAGAATTCAGGGGGGAAGATGGATCCCGGAACCCCGGTGGAACCGCTGCCAGCCGCGTGGCTGATCCCTTTTTCCAGGCCAGATGCCTGGAGGGGCGCGCCGTGTCCACCAGGGGAACGAGGAGCCCCATGAACCGACTGCTGACCCTGTGCCTGCTGGCCCTGTCCACCCCCGCTTCGGCCACCACCCTGACCGTCTGGAGCCACTTCACCGACACCGCTGAAGTCGCGTGGCTCAAGGCCCAGACGGCCAGCTACACCCGCCTCAGCGGCAACCAGGTCAAGATCGTGAACGTGCCGCTGGACAAGCTGGCCGACCAGCTGATCGCCACCGCGAAGAAGGGCAAGGGCCCGGACCTGATCGTCACGCTGCCCCAGGACCGCTTTGGGCAGCTGGTCACGGCGGGCGTGCTGGAACCCATGGACGCCTACGTGGCGCGCCGGGGCGAGTTTGACCGCACCACCCTCACCGCCCTGACCTACCGGGGCAAGCTGTACGGCCTGCCCATGTTCGCGGAGTCGGTGGCGCTGGTGTACAACAAGAAACTGGTGCCCACCGCGCCCACCAGCTGGAACGACTTCATCCGCGTGGCCCAGAAGAACACGGGCGGCGGCAAATACGGCTTCGTGACCGACCTGAGCAACGCCTACATGCAGTACGGCCTGATCAGCGCCTATGGCGGCTACGTGTTCAAGAACAACAGCGGCACGCTGGATGTCAAAGACATCGGCCTGGCCAACGCTGGGGCGGCCCGCGCCCTGAACCTGCTGAACGACCTGCGCTTCAAGTACAAGCTGGTGCCCGAAGGCATGACCGGCGACAAGGCCAAGGCCGCCTTCCTGAAGGGCGACGCCGCCATGATCGTCACCGGACCCTGGGACATGGGCGACATCAAGAAGGCGGGCATCAACTACGGCATCACGGCGCTGCCCACCCCTCCCGGCGCGCCGAACCCCTGGAGCCCCTTCGTGGGCGTGCAGGGCATCGTGATGAACGCCTATAGCCCCAACAAGGCGGCGGCGGCCGAATTTGCCCGTGGCATGGTGACGGGCGTGGCGCAGCTGTCCTTTAACCAGGCGGGCGGGCGCATTCCGGTGAACGTGAACGTGCGGCGCAACCTCGCGGCCAACCCGATTGTGAACGGCTTCGGGCGCGTGATCACCAGTGGCACCCCCATGCCCAACGTCCCCGAGATGGGGCAGGTCTGGACCCCCTGGACCGAGGCGATCACCGAGGGCGTGAAAAAGCCCGGCGCCAACGCCGCCGCCCTGCTGGAAAAAGCCGTGCAGACCATGAAGAAGAACATCAAGTAAGCGCAAGTAACAAGTCGTGCGGAAGGCGGCCCCTGGGAACAGTTCCAAGGGCCGCACCCGTTTCAGCCCCGTCCCGCCGCCTGCAGCAGCGCGTCCAGGCCGCCGTCGTAACCGTGCAACTGGGGCCACGCCGGGGGAAAGGGCTGGGTACGGGTGACCTCGTTGGGCACCACCACCACGCCCATGCCGGCCGCCACGGCGGCGGTGGCCCCGTTCAGGCTGTCTTCCACGGCGAGGCAGGCGGCAGGGTCCAGGCCCAGCCTCTGCGCGGCCAGCAGGTACAGTTCGGGGTCCGGCTTGACCCGGCGCACGTCGTCGCGGGTGGCCAAGGCACTGAAGTGGTTCAGCAGGCCGTGTTGCGAGAGCCAGCGCGTCACCCAGGCGTAGTCGCTGCTGGTGGCCAGCCCCAGCGCCAGCCCCCGGGCGCGCACCTCGTCCAGCACGGCGCGCACGCCGGGGCGCACGTCGGCGTCTTCCAGGGCGGCATGCACCGCTTCACGCAGCTCTTCGTGCACCGTCTCGCGCTGGGCCTGGACATGCCCCGGCAACCCGGCCCAGGGGTCAAAGGCGTCCCAGGTGCCAATGCCGCGCTGCCAGTCCTGCAGGTGCAGTTCGCGCCCGTGGCGGCGGTACAGGGCCTGCCAGTGCTGGAATTCGGGGGTTTCGGTGTCGAAGATGGTGCCGTCGAAGTCGAAGATCACGGCGCGCAGGGCGTTCATGGGGGCAGTGTAGGGGGCGGGTGCGTAAAGCGGACTTCACTTTCGGCGGACGTGAAGGCCGAGCCAAAGCCGCTACCCTCGGGGATATGGCCGACTGGGTGCAAAACCTGATGGACAGCATGGGCTACCTGGGCATCCTGCTGCTGATGATCCTGGAAAACATCTTTCCGCCCATTCCCAGCGAGCTGATCATGCCCTCAGCCGGCTTCGCGGCGTCGCGCGGGGACCTGAGCCTGCCCCTGGTGATTCTGGTGGGCACGGTGGGCAGCGTGCTGGGCACCCTGCCGCTGTACTACCTGGGCCGGGCCTTTGGCGAGGAAAAACTGGTGAAGTGGGCCGACCAATACGGCAAGTGGCTCACCCTGAGCGGCAAGGACATCCGCAAGGCCGACGACTGGTTCGACAAGCACGGCACCAAGGCGGTGCTGTTCGGGCGCCTCGTGCCGGGCATCCGCAGCCTGCTGAGCCTGCCCGCCGGCATGAGCGAAATGCCCATGGCCAAGTTCCTGATTTACAGCTCCATCGGCTCGGCGGTGTGGGCGTCCATCCTGGCGGGCGCCGGCTACCTGCTGGGCGAAAACTACGACCGCGTGGAACAGTACGTGGGCCCCGCCAGCAAGGTCATCCTGGCCGTGGTGGTGGTGGCCGCCATCGTGTGGTTCGTGCGGCGCAAAAAGGCCCAGGCGCAGGGATAGGGTGTGGGGGGTTGGCTGTGGGGTGTGGGCAAAGCGGCCCGCACCCCACGCGCCTTGCTGTTTTTCCTACACCCCACAACCCACGCCCCACACCCCTAATGCTCCAGCCGAATCCGGGGCAACACCCGCTCCAGCCACCCGGGCAGCCACCAGTTCCAGCGCCCCGCCAGCTTGAGGAACGCCGGCACCAGCACCAGGCGCACCAGGGTGGCGTCCAGCGCCACCGCCACCGCCAGCCCCAGGCCAATGCTCTTGCTGGCGACCACACGCCCGAACACGAACGCCGCAAAGACGATAAACATGATGATCGCCGCGCTGGTAATAATCCGGGCAGTGTGGCCCACGGCCAGCACCACGGCCTCGTCGTTGCTGGCGCCGCGCAGATGTTCTTCCTGCACCCGGGAGAGCAGGAAAATCTCGTAGTCCATGCTCAGGCCGAACATCACGGCAAACAGCAGCACCGGCAGGCTGGCGTCCAGCACGCCCACATCGGCGGGAATGCCCAGGGGACCGGCCAGGAACCCGTGCTGCACCACCAGGGTCACCACCCCGGCGGCGGCGGCCACGGTCAGGGCGTTCATCAGAATGCTTTTGAGGGGAATGAGCAGGCTGCGAAAGGCCACCATCAGCAGCAGGAAGGTGCCCGCAAAGACGGCGGCAATCACGGCCGGCAGCGCCCCGGTGATCGCGCGGCTGAATTCCTCGCCGCCAATGGGGGCCCCGCCCAGCAGGAAGGCGTACCCGCTGGCCTGCAGGGTCTGGCGCAGCTGCCGCTCGAACGCCGGAATCTCGGCGGCGGGCAGGTTGCGCTCTGGCACCACGGTCACGCGCAGCAGCGTGCGGTCCCCGCTGAACGAGCGCCGCGTGAGGACGCTGAGGGCAGCGAGGCCCTCGGCGTCGTTGCCGCCTGCGCTGGCCAGATCGGCTGGGGTCAGGAAGGGGCTCAGGACGCCCTTCACGCCGGGCAGGGCGCGCAACTGCTCTACCAGCGCCTGAAACCTCGCGCGGTCTTCGGGGCCGTAGCGCTGGCCCTGCAGGTCCAGCACCACCTCGAACTGGCTGAGCAGGCCGCCGGCCCCCAGGGCTTCCACGTCCTTCAGGGCGTCGCGGCTTTCGACCCCCGGGCTCAGGCCCCAGGCGCCCGCGTAGCCGGTGCGCATGGTCAGGGCGGGGGCGGCCAGCAGCAGCAGCAGCGCCGAGGACCCCAGCACCGCCGCCCAGGGCCGGGCGGTGACCCGGCGCGCAAAGGCGGTCCAGGCCGCCGAGGCCGCGCCGCTCTGGGCCCAGGTAAATTTGAGGATGCGCGGACTGTTCACCCGTTCGCCCAGCAGCGCCAGCAGGGCGGGCAGCACGGTCAGGCTGGCCAGCACGGTCAGCAGCACCGCCAGCACCCCGCCAATCCCAATCGAGCGCACAAACGCGATGGGCGGCAGAATCAGCCCCGCCATGGCAATCGCCACCGTCAGGCCGCTAAAGGCCACGCTGCGCCCGGCGGTCTGCACGGTGCGCGCGGCGGCGCGGCGGGGGTCCGGGTCGCGGCGCAGTTCCTCGCGGAAGCGGTTGACCATCAGCAGGGCGTAGTCAATGCCCGCGCCCAGCCCCAGCATGGTGATCACGCTCTGGGCGAAAGTGCTCACCTGCATCACATGGGTCAGGCCGTACAGGGTGGCCATCGCCACGCTGATGCTCAGCATGCCCACCGCCAGCGGCAGCGCCGTGGCGACCAGCGCGCCAAAGACCAGCAGCAGCAGCGCAGCGATCAGCGGCAGGGCCGTCAGTTCGCTGCGCTTGGTGTCCTGCTCGGCAAAGAAGGTGAAGTCGTCGGCAATGGCCTGCCCGCCCGTCACCCGCACGTCCAGCGCCGCGCTGTCCACGCCCGCCGCGTAGGCCCGCACGCGCGCCAGGGTTTCGCTGGCGCCGTCTTCCAGCGGAATCTGCGCCAGCGTCAGGGCCAGGGTGCCGGCGGCGTCCTGGGTGGGCAGCGGGCCCCCCGCCTGGGCGGGCACCACGCGGCTGACCCCCTCCACCCCCCGGAGCCCCTCGACAAACCGCTCGTAGGCCGCGCGGCCCTGCGCTGTGGTTAGGGGCGGCCGGCTGCGGGTGACCAACACCGCCGTGTTCGTGTCGCGCTCGCCAAAGCGGTCGCGCAGCAGCGCGGTGACGCGCGTGGCTTCGGCGTGGGTGAGGCCGCCCGCCGGGTCGGCGTTCAGGGCGGCAGGCGCGCGCGCCGCAAAAGGCAGGCTCAGCAGCGCCGCCAGCACCCACGCCAGCAGGGTCAACCACGGATGACGAGCCACCAGACGCCCCAGGGTCACCATGCCCGGAGTAGACCACGGCCCCCCGCCCCCCCGACTTCACCCAGGCTTACAGAAGCAACTGCCACCAACTTGCGCTATCTGTTGACAAGTGGTGCAATTTGCCGCAAGATAACCTCACCTGAGAGGAGGTGGCAGAATCACAGCATGACCACAGACGAGGTGCTCACGCTCGAAGAACTCGCCGCCTTCCTGAAGGTGAGCGAAACGACCGCCTACGCGCTGGTGCGCGCCGGCGAGGTGCCCGGACGCAAGGTCGGGCGGGAATGGCGCTTTCTGAAAGCGCGCGTGGTGGACTGGCTGATGCGGGCCGGCACCGAAGGGGACGACATGCAAGGAATGGGTTTTGTGCAGCGCGACGAGCTGGGCGGCGAATTCAAGCAGGAAGGCGGGCAGGAATACGTGGCGCTGTGGCTGCCCATCACCCGCGAGGAAAAGGCCGCGCAACTGGACAAAGCGGCGCGCGAGGGCGTGAATGTCAGTGAACTGGTGGCCAACTATCTGCGCGAGTGGGTCAAGGCGTAGGGCACAGAGGAAGATAGGAGGGGGCAGAGCCGCGCTTCTGCCCCTCTCTACTTCTCCTTGGCAGACGCCTTCTGACTGACGATGCTGCCCGTCAGCAGCAGCCCCCCGAGAAGAAGCAGGCCGGGCACCACAACGAACCACCGCCCCATATCCTCGCCGGAGCCCATCGCGGCTCCCCAGATCCTGCCCAGGCCATACAGCGTGCCCAGACCGCAGAGCACGCTCAGGAACAGCAGGATGATCCAAAGGGAAGCGGGGGGGTTCCTTCGACCGGGCATGGGGCCTCCTGACCTAAAACAATTCGTCCAGCAGCGCGTAATAGGCCAGTTTGCCCTCGTCCACCAGGGCGCGGCCATACAGGTCGAGGAACATGCCGGCGTACACCGGGCCCAGGTCCGCGCGCACGCTGCGCCAGGCCAGGGCCAGGTCGGCGTGGCGGTCGGCAATGCCGGCGCGGCCCAGGTCAATCAGGCCCTCCACGTATTCCCCGCTGACGATCAGGTTGTCCAGGGTGGCGTCGCCGTGGGTGACCACCAGATCCTCGTGGGCGGGGCGGGTGCGGGCCAGCTCGTTGAACACGCTCACGGCGCCCCGGCCCTGGCGCTCTTCGTCAAAGTCGGCTTCATCCACCAGCCCGGCCTGCACGCGCTCGCGGGCCAGGGGCAGGGTGACGGCCAACGTGGCGGTAAACGGGCAGTCGCGCACCGGCAGGGCGTGCAGTTCGCGCAGGGCGCGCGCCAGCAGCCCCACCACCCGCTCCGGGTGCAGCAGGGCGTCGGGGTGGCTCATGGGGATGCCGCTCAGGCGCGTCATGGCGAGGTACTCGGCTTCCGGGGTCACCTCAAAGCCCAGCACGGCGGGCACCGGCAGCCGCCCAGCGAACCAGCGCAGGCGTTCGCGCTCCTGTTGCAGGCTGGGGGCCCCGTGCCCCCGGGGCTGCACCTTGACCACATGGCGGGTGGAGCGCCACACCTGCGCGCCACTCTGGCCGCCACCCAGCCTCTCCCAGCGCGCGGCTGGCAACACGCGCCGCAGGGCGTCCGGCAGGGTCAGGCGGGGCTCGGTGTTCACGCGGCCCAGCATAGGGCGCCGCGCGGCCACGGAGGGAGGACCAGCGGGCGGCGAGGGTCAGGCAAGCGTAAAGGCGGGCCCCACCCGCGCGGCGGCGCCCCCACCGCATCATGGGCGGCGTGACCCGTTCCTCTGCCCCGGGCCCGGCCGCCCCGCCCCCCGCCGAGCCGTCCAAACGCGAGTGGTTCAGCGAGATCATTGGCCGCACCCGCTTCGTGGTGCTGATTGCGGTCATCGCCGTGCTGCTGGTGTCGTTCAGCCTCTTTTTGCAGGGCACGCTGCTGGCGCTGCAGACCATCTGGGAATCCTGGCGCGACACGCTGAATCAGGGCATTTCCAGCCAGAAGGGCGAACTGACCGTGGAGTTTCTGGAAATCGTGAGCACCATGCTCAAGGCCGTGGTGTTCTACCTGATTGGCGTGGGGCTGTATTCGCTGTTCATCACGCCGCTGAACCTCACCTCGGCGCTGGGGGTCGAGAGTCTGGCCGACCTGGAACAGAAGGTCGTGTCGGTGATCATCGTGATTCTGGGCGTCACCTTTCTGGAACACTTCGTGCGCTGGGAAAAGCCGCTGGACACGCTGTATTTCGCGGGCGCCCTGGCACTGGCCGGGGGCGCGCTGGTGTTCTTTCAGCGGGTGCACCGGGGCAGCGGCGGCGACCTGGAACAGCCGCAGTCCAAGCTGCGCGCCCGCCAGGAACTGTTCGAATTCCACACCGAGCAGCGCCACATTGACGACCGCGACGTGGAACTGGCCGAAGCCGCCACCCAGGCCAAGCTGGAAGGCAAGGCGGATGCGGAGGAGGGCAGTGGGTAAGGGAGGTTGTGGGGCGTGGGATGTGGGGTGTAGGAAAAGCAGGAACAGGGGAAAGATCGGGGCAGTGGCGGCACGGTTTGAGCCCTGAAAAGGCTAAAGGCCTGCTGGCACCATGAACGCCTGAAGCCTTCCCCGGCCCCTCCGCCCTTCCCACACCCGACAACCCACACCCCACAACCCCTTGCGCGTACACTGGGCAGAATGAGGGTTGGTCTGCTTGAATCTCGCGCCGCGCGGCTTCCCGGGTACTGGGCGGCGTATCTGAAAGAACTGGGCGCCCAGCCCGTCACGCCCGCCCTGGACGACGCCCGCGCCCTGGCCCTGGGGCGCGAGAGCCTGCCCGGCGAGCCGGTGACGGTGCAGCTGGCGCTGGGGCGCATCCTGGCGCTGCCGAAGGTGGACCTGGCCCTGCTGCCGCAGTGGGCCGGGGTCAGCGGTGACATCTGGAGCGAGGCGCTGCCGGAGCTGCTGTCGCGGCGCATCAGCGGCCTGCCCACGCTGCTGGCGGTCCCGGACCAGCCCGAGACCCTGGAAGGCGCCGCCGCCGAGGTGGGCATGCGCGTGGCCCAGAACGCCGGGCAGGTGCGCCGGGCGCTGGAAAAGGTCAAGCCGCTGGCCAGCGATCCGCGCGTGGCCCCCCCGGCCCTCAGCCGCGCCAGCCGGGTCACGGCGGCCGTGATTGGCCCGCGCGCCCTGCTGGGCGAGGCGCACCTGCTCTCGCCGCTGCGCGCGGCGCTGGACGCGGCCGAACTGCACGCGGTGTACAGCCACGAACTGGCCCTGCCTGAGGTGCTCAAGCGCGCCGAGCGCCTGCCGGCGGGCGAGCGCGCGGCCCCAGGGGACCTGGAACTGTTCGGGGCCACCTCGCTGCTGGGCGGCAAGGGCGCGGTGCGCGGCTTTGTGTTTGCGGTGCCGGCCCGCGACGGCGCGGCGCACGCGGCGGCGGCCCGGCTGGCGGCGGCGCAGCACAAGCCCACCCTGACCGTGACCGTGGACGACCCCGAAGGCGCCAGCTTCCCCGAACTGACCGCCTTCCGCGAGCGCCTGACGCTGGGGGCCAGCGCGCGCCCGGCAGGCCCAGAGGCCACCCCATGAATCCCTGGCGCTGGCTGACCACGCCGGACCCCCACCCCGGCTTCACCACGCCCAAGCTGCTGAAACTGCTGGTGCGCGTGATGCTGTTTGCGGTGCTGGCCACGCTGCTGAGCAGCCTGCTGCAATTCACGCCGCTGCGGCCCTACCTGAACACCTGGTGGGGCAGTCTGCTGTTCGTGCTGGCGCTGTACCTGCCCCTGTCGCGCTTTCTGAACGTGGACACCTTTGTGCCTCGGCGCCTGCAGGCCCAGGTGGACGCCCGCAGCGCCGCCGGGCGCACTACCCGGGCCCAGCGCCGCAAGGAGCGCAACCGCTATGCCGGCGTGCGCAAAAGCGCCCCGCGCGGGGGCCGCCGGTAAACCAGGACCCCGCCCACACCTTCAAGGCCCGGCCCGCGCGGGAATGGGCCTGCGAGGCGCTGTTTCGCCCGGCCGCGCAGCAGTTCGTGCCGCTGCTGGCCCGGCGCGGCGTGAACCCGGCCCATGTGGTGCTGGTGCACACCGCGCTGGGCCTGTGCGCAGCGGGCCTGATCCGGCGCGGCGACCGCCTGACCCCGGCGCTGCTGCTGCAGCTGAAAACCCTGCTGGACAACCTGGACGGCCAGCTGGCGCGCGCCACCGGGCAGACCACCGCGACCGGCCGCTATCTGGACACCGAGATGGACCTTGTGGTGAACGCCGCCCTGAACGTGGCCCTGGCCGGCCGGGCGGGCTGGGCATTGACGCTGCTGCAAAGCCTGATTCTGAGCGTGGATTACCTGTGGGAGCGCGAGTACCGCGAGGCCCGGGGGCAGACCTTCCGGGCCTCGCCGGCCCAGGGTGGCGATCATCCGCTGGTGCTGCGCGCCCTGGAAGCGGTGTACGCCGCCTACTTCACGCCGCAGGAGCGGGTGCTGGGCGCCCTGTTCGAGGCCCGGCTGCGCCGCGCGGCGGGCCGCCTGCCCACCACCGCTGACCGCCGCGCCTACACCCCCAGGGCCGCCCTGAGCCTTAGCGCCAACCTGGGGCTGTCCACGCAACTGCTGGGCCTGGGGCTGTGCTTGCTGGCGGGGCGGCCCGGGTGGTATCACCGCAGCTTGGGCCTGCAGGCGGCGGCCCTGCTGGGCACGCAGCTGTGGCGCGAGGCCCGGGTGCGGCGGGGCCGGGCGTAAGGAACTCACCCCTCACCCCATTACAATCCGCCTGGTTGATCTGAACATCACCCGCAAGAGACTTAGCGCCGTTGACATGGAGATGAGGTTGGGTCTCGACCCTCGCCCCTCGCGGGACTCGAAGAGCTGCGCCGCAGACACGGGTGAGGGGGTTGTTTCGTCAACCGCGCTAGCCCTCTTCCAGCGGATAGGTGCGCGCGGCGCGGGCGGCCAGGAAAATCAGGTGCAGGTAGAACAGGCCCACGCCCAGAAACACCGCCCACCCCGGAAAGTTGCCGATATCGGCCAGCGACAAGGCCTCGGGGAAGGTCATCACCCAGCCCTTGGGCTGCCCCAGGTCCAGCTTCGCCAGCCACGCCAGCAGCACGGCGGCGTAAATCCACAGGTAGTTGCGGCTCAGGCGCCAGCCCAGGGCGTCGGCGCGGGTCATGGGGCTGCGGGGCTTGCCCAGTTCGGCCAGCAGCAGCTGGTGCCAGCCCGGGTCCACGCGGTCGCCCAGCATGGCGGGGTAAAAAAAGCGCTCCATGATGCGCACGCGGTGGTGCGCGATCTCGAAGGTGCGGAAGCGCCGGGCCTCCAGGCGCAGAAAAAAGTAGTTCATGAACATGGCGAACAGAAAGGTGGCGTGGCTGTTGTTCACGTCGCCCAGCGCGAAGGACGCGAGGCCCGCCGTGGTCACCACCGACCAGTTGGTGGTCATGTCCAGCCGCTGGCGGTAGGCGGTCATCTTGCCCACCTCGGCGCGGTACAGGTGGATCAGGGCGTTGGCGGCGTTGGTGGTGTAGCTGACATCGGTCAGGCCGCCGACCACCGCCCCTGGCCCCGCCCCCGTTCCTGGCATCAGCCTTGCCCCCGGCGCATGGCGACAGGGTAGCGCGCCGCTGGGCCGCGCTGGGGCTTGAGCTGGCCTTTAGCCGCCTAGGGCAGCGCGGGAGAGCCCCCCCACGACATGCCGGCCTAGGTTCTCGTGGCCTTGGGGAGCGCCGCAGACCTGGAACAGCCCGCGCCGTGCCCGGTGACCCGGTCCTGAAGGCCCGCCGCCTTACCTCAGAAACGGATTCGTGCGCCGCTCGGCGCCGATGGTGGTGCGGGGACCGTGGCCGGGATAGACCGCCGTGTCGTCGGGCAGGGTGAGCAGCTGCTCGTGAATGCCCTGCAGCAGTTGCGGGCCGTGGCCGCCGGGCAGGTCGGTGCGGCCAATGCCGCCCTGAAACAGCGTGTCGCCCGCCACCACGAACCCCTCGCCCACGAAGACCACATGCCCCGGGGCGTGGCCGGGCAGGAAGCGGGTGCGCAGCGTCAGGTCGCCCGCCTGAAAGGTCTGGTCCGGGGCGATCTCGTGGTCAGGGTCGGCAGGCTGGGTGAAGGGCAGGTTCCAGCGGGCGGCGCTGGCGGCCCCCAGGCGGTACAGGGGCAGGTCGGCCGGGTGGAGGTAGACCGGCACGCCCAGGGCCTCCCGGAGGGGCTGCACCGCGCCAATGTGGTCAAAGTGCGCGTGGGTGAGGAGAATGGCGCGCACGGTGACGCCGCTGGCTTCCACCAGGACCTGCAGCCGCCCCGCATCATCGCCGGGGTCAATCAGAAAGCCTTCGTGCTGTGGGCCCGCCACCAGCACCGCGTTTTCCTGCAGGGGGCCGGTGGGCAGCGTCCACACGCGCGCGGCGCCGTGGGTGAAGGGGGCGGACAAGCGGGTCATGTGCGGCAGTGTACGTGCTGGTTCATGCGGAACTACATTGACGCCACACCCGTCCGAGCCACCCGGTGGTCCCCTCACCCTTCCGTCGCTCCGCTCCTCCCTCCCTCTCCCACCAGGGGAGAGGGCAACACGGAGAGCGGTCACGAGAGAAACAAGTCCTTTTCAACCCGTCTCAGTTGTAACCGAACGCATCCCGCAGGGCCAGGGCAAACACCTGAAAGCTCAGGCTGGGGCTGGCGTAGGCTTCCAGGGCGTCTTGCAGGGCGCTCAGGGCGGCGTCGGCGCGGGCGCGCTCGTGGGGGGGCGCGGCGCGCCAGGAAAAGCGCAGGGCTTCGGGGTGCCAGGGCCCCCAGCGTTTTTCCAGGCCCTCGGCGGCTTCCAGGGCGCTCAGCAGGCCGCGCTCCAGGCCCTGCGAGAGGGTGCGGGCGTCTTCCAGGGCGGCCTGCACGGGCGCCGGGTCGGCCAGCACCCCGGCGCGGCCCGCCGCAAAGGCCACCAGGGTGGGATCGGGGGCGCTCCCGCCCAGCACCAGGGCGCGTTCCAGCAGGGCGTCGGGCAGCGGCGCCACATTCAGGCGGGCGCTGCGGCTGACGATGGTGGGCAGCACCGCGCGCAGATCCTCGGCCAGAAACACGAACAGGGCGCGGTGGGGCGGCTCTTCCACCAGCTTCAGCAGGGCGTTGGCGGCCTCCTGGCCCAGGTGCTCGGCGCCGTCCACAATCACCACGCGCCGGGTGAAGGTGGGGCGCACCTCCAGAAACTCAAAGACGTGGGTGTCGTACTCGCGGCCCTTGTCGCGGGCCTCCAGAATCGCGCCAATGGGAATCAGCTTGCGCCGCGCGGCCTTGCCCGTGGTGGTTGTGGCGCGCGGCTCGATCAGCAGCAGGTCCGGGTGCGCGCCCGCCGCCAGCGCCCGGCAGGAGGGACAGGCCCCGCAGGCCTCGCCGTACACGCCCCGCACCCCCTGGCAGTTGTGCTGCGCGGCCACCGCCTGCGCCAGAGCGCGCTTGCCCACCCGCGCTGGGCCAGTCAGCAGCAGGGCGTTGCCCGCAAAGGTGCCGGTCTGTTCCAGCAGCGCGGCGTGCGGTTCTGGCAGGGGGGCGCGCAGGGCCCCGTGCCCCAGGGCATCCGGGCTCATTTGCCAATGGCGAGGCGCGCGGCGAGCACCTGGGGCAGGCCGGCCTCCAGCGCGGCTTCCTGGGCGCGCTCCACGTCGTAGGTCACGCGGAACACCTCAAAGTGCGCCCGCGAGGAATCGTAGACCGCGTAGCTGGCCTGGGGGTTGCCGTCGCGCGGCTGGCCCACGCTGCCGGGGTTCAGGATCACGCGCGTGGAGGGCGGCACCATGTAGCTGCCCCCGTCCTGAAAGTGCTGCACCTTGATCCAGTCGCCCACTGGGGAATTCAGGGTGGCGTACACGGCGGGGTTGTGGGTGTGGCCCACAAAGGCCAGCCGCCCCTGCCACTGAGCAAAGGCCTCGCGGGCGGCGGGCACCGAATCGGTGTAGTCGTCCAGGCTGCTGGGCGTGCCGTGGCGGTAGCGGGCGCCCACATCGGGGTCGTCAATGCCGTCGCGCCACAGCCGCACCCAGGCGATGTCGCGTTCAGAAAGGCGCTCAAGCTGCCAGCGCAGGGCCATGGAGACCACGCTGTCCTTGGCCTCGCGGCGGCCATCGGCGTATTGCAGCAGCATGTCGTCGTGGTTGCCCAGAATGCACACGGCGTCAAGGTCGCGCAGCACGTCCAGCACTTCGCGGGGATGGGGACCGTACCCCACGGCGTCCCCCAGGCTGATCACCTGATCGTAGCGGCGCGTGGCCGCGTCGGCCATCACCGCCTGCAGCGCGGTGTGGTTGGCGTGAATGTCAGACAGCAGCAGCAGCCGCACACGCCCATGATACCGCGCCTGGGCCCGGGGCCGCACGCGCCCGCCGGGCAACCGGGCAGGGTTCAGCAGACCTTGAGGCAACCCCGCGCTGCGGCGAGGAGGCGGTGAATTGCTCTTCATCAGACTTGCCGGGACCTTTAGACCAGAGGCCGGATGATTCGGCAGAACGCCAAGGAGGGTCCATATGACGGCCATGAAAAACCTGCACGATCTTTACGTTGAACAGCTCAAGGATCTCTATTCCGCCGAAACCCAGCTCGTTGAAGCGCTGCCCAAGATGGCGCAGGCCGCCAGCAACCCCCAGCTGCAACAGGGCTTTCTCAAGCACTTGGGGCAGACCCAGCAGCAGGTGCAGCGCCTGGAATCGGTGTTCGCCGACCTGGGCATGGCCCCGGGCGGCCACACCTGCAAAGCCATGCAGGGCCTGATCGCCGAAGGCAACGAGATGATTCAGGAGCAGGCCGCCCCCGAGGTGAAGGACGCGGGCCTGATCGCCTGCGCCCAGCGCGTGGAGCACTACGAGATCGCCGGCTACGGCACCGTGGCCCGCTACGCCGAGGTGCTGGGCCAGCAGGGCCACCTGGAAGTGCTGCGCGTCACCGAGAACGAAGAGAAGGCCACCGATAAGGAACTGACCATGCTAGCCGACACCATCAACCAAGCCGCTGCCCGCGCCTGAGGGAGAAACCCCCCCGCGTCGCCCCGGGCTTTGGCCCTGGGGCGCCCTTTTTTGGCGGCGCTGCTGGCCAACCAGTGCCGGCCGACCATTGGGAGGGCTGAACGCGGGGCTCATCTGCACCCCGCCGCGCGGCCACACAGTAGAAGCCAGCCTGGCCCGCCCACGGGCGCGGCCCAGACCGGAGGTGACGTGATGAACGAGATTACCCAGGGAATGCCTATTGTCTGCGCCGACGGCGTGCAGCACGGCCAAGTGGTGGAAGTCGACCGTGAATACATTCGCATGCGGCTGCCCGACGACAACCGCGACCATTTCGTGCCGCTGGACACGGTGGCTGGCGTGGACAGCGCGGTGCACCTGAAGCTCAGCCACCACGACCTGCTGGCCACGCTGTAGGTCGACTGGGGACGCCAGCAGAGCAGGCCACAGACGCCCACTTCATGGGCATGCGCCAAGTTGGCCCTGCTGGTGACGACCCTCTTGCAAGAAGGCAGGAGAGAACCTCAGTTGAGCAGCTGACCCACAAACCTACCCAACTGGGGCCCCAATTGTCTGTTAACCCCCACTTCCGGCGTAGCCCGGAGTGGGGGTAGTGTCTTCCCCAGTTGCGCTACTATGCACCACTGCTTGAAGGGAATCACGGGCGGCCGTCGCCCCGGAGCTGTCTGCCCATCCTGAAGGCAGTGGCCCCGGAAGGCCCTGGGTACTGCTGCCTTGCTCAGGCACCTGGGTCGTTTGCCCTAGAACTGCCCTGGCGTTGACCCCAGTGCGGCTCTGGGGCTCGCTTTTAGGCGGCTTGGGACATGCCGGCTGCGTTAGGGCCCACACCATACTGCCCGGCCCAGCCAATTCAGTCCGTTGTCTGACCTTCAAGGGCTCTCGGCACCTCGTTCAAGGTGGTTGAGGAGCCTTTCTTCCACCCGGCCCCAAGAAACCCGTGCTCCAGGCACACCATGCGCTGTTGCAGGCCGTCTTCTCTGGAGAGGGCATCAAGAGTAAGGCCCGCTGCAACCTTGGCGGAGCAGGAGAACCTGAAGCTGTCCCAGACCCCTCCTCAGGACGGTGCTGGGCGTGCAGGCAAAAGGTCTGTCGAACACCGCATCGCCCGCCAGCTCTAAGGTCCAACAGCTGACGGGCGATGCCAGAATCATGAAGACCGGTTTCATCGTCCCTCATAGAATAACGTTTTTAAGACAAATAAATTATACGTTTTTCTTCATTCTTTCCTTTCTGACGCTGCCCTACAGTCAGCTAAAGGGTTTGTGATGGTTATTAATATCTCATGTATTTCAAGCTGTCCCCATATTCCTTAGTATCGGAAACGTCCGGTGAGTCAAAGCTGGCAAGGGGTTAAATCAGATTGACCCCCGCCCCAACGCTATCAAACGACTTCTTAACCATTTCCCGAGGAGGGTAATATGGATGCAAAACGTGTAGGACTTTTTAGCCTGACCTGCGTTCTCCTGCTGGCCGCGTGTGGCAACACGACCTCTCCCAACGCCTCCAACCCACCTGCCACGACCCCCTCGAAAGGTCCAGGATACGTTTCTAAACCCGCCGATCCTGTGTATAAGCCGGTCAGCCCTCTGGCCACCGACGGTACCATTGCGTACCGCAGCGCCAACGGGACCCTGGTGACCATCACCAACGTTCGCGCCGCTGTCGAAGAAGGTCGCTTCCAGTTCTCCGCTTTCTTGCAGGACCTGCCCAATGGCGGCATTGACTCGACCGTGGTGAACTCAGGCGGCGCGAACGCTGCCGGGACCGACAACGCCGCCGAGCGCAGCGAGATTGCTCCGAGCCGCACCCAGAACCTCGCTGCTGGCTACGTGACCTACCGCGCCGATGACGGCAACCGTTATCCGGTGGTCGGCGCCGACATTCGCTGGGACATCGTGGACCAGACGGGCGGCACCCGGATCAGCGCGGCCGACGAAGGCGGCATGCCAACCGGGTACCGCTCACAGGACATCAACGACAACGCGCTGAGTGCCGCGACCACCACCAACCGCCGCGACGGCGTGAATGTGCGCTTCCCCACCTCTGACCGTAACTATCCGTTCAACAACCTCACCGGTCTTGCCTCGCCCGACACTGACGGGTTCAGCTGGATCACCCTGTTTGCCGACGCCGACCGCGCCACCGCTACAGTGCGCGCTATCGCCTACGTGAACGGCACCGAGGTGGGCAAGCAGAACCTGAACAAGCGCTTTGCACCGGCCCCCCGCCTCACCATCTCCAAGGATCTGATCAACCCGTCCCCCAATGGCTACTTTGGCCTTAACGAGCCGGCGCAGCTGCGCATCACCATTACCAACTCGGGAGCAGCCGACGCGACGAATGTGACGGTCACTGATCGCCTGACGAGTGGTCTGGCCAGCGCCTACACGCTGAGCACGGTGACCGACGCCAACGGCAACCCTGTGGCCCTGAACACCGTGAACGGGACCGGCTTCAACACGGTGATTGATGTGGTGCCGGCTGGGCAGACCCGCACACTGACCTTCACAGCCCGGGGCAACGCCGTCGACACTTACTGTGATACGGCTGCTGTTCTGCAGTACACGAACGTCGATTTCGGCATTACCACCACCCCCAACCTCAGCGACAACGAGTGCTTCCGCGTGGCGGCGCCTCAGCTGAACATCTTCAAGGACTTCGTGACCCTGGACGCCCAGGGCAACGTGACGGGCAGCCTGGGCAGCAACTACAGCGTGGTCAGCAACCAGACGGTGGGCGTGCGCGTCAGCGTCTACAACGGCGGAACGGCGCCTGCCACCGGCGTGAATGTCAGCGACGTACTCACCACGGGGACCCTGGCCAACTACCGCGTCAACAGCGTACCGGCGGGCACCACCGCCAACGCCCAGGGTGGCTTTGCCACCTCGGCACCCATCACGATTCAGCCCGGACAGACGCGGAACTTCGTCTTCTCGGTCACGCCGACCGCTGACGGCCAGTACTGCGACACCGGCTCATACAGCGCCCCCAACGGCAACCCGGCCCAGGGCAACGCCAACGCGTGCTTGACGGTAGCGACCCCCAGCCTTGTGATCAACAAGGTCAACTACACCGGCTCCACGGCCCCCACTGGCACTGCGGCCCCCACCCCCACCCTGCGCCCAGGCGAAACCTACAACTCCCTGATCACGGTTCGCAACAACAGCTCGGCCACCGCCAGCAACATTGACCTGTACGATCTGCTGGGCAACAACCCCACCAACGGCACCAACGGCCAGCCCCTCTTCGTGAACTTCGGCAGCGGGTCCTACACCATTCGTGGCGTAACGCGCGGCGCTTACTACGATCCCGCCAGTCGCGTTGTTTCGGCCACTGAACGCCTCACTCTGGCCCCTGGCGAGTCTGCCACCCTGCTGGTCAGCAGCACGATTCCGCAAGGCGCCCTACCCGGCGAGTACTGCGATACCGGCACCTACGCTTTCTCGTACCCCGGCGGCACGCCCACAGGCTCGGCCCGGGCCTGCGTGAACGTGGCGAGCATCGTGGCCACCCAGACCCAGATGACCGACCCCGGCGACCCCTTCCGTGAGCAGACGGAATTCGCCTACGTGAGTGCCCAGTCGGTGGAGACCGGCTCGAACGAGGGGCTGCGTGACAACGTCATCAGCTACTCCTTCGGCTACAACGACCGCGTGTCTGACCCCCGCACGGTGGGCGGCGTGTTCCAGATCCGCAAGACAGAAGTCTTCTATGACCCGACCCCTGTGCGTGACCCAGTGACCGGCGCGATCGTCAGTGACTACACCAACCCCTCACGCGTGGCGCTGGTTGAAGGCGTGGACTACTTCCTCACCAACGTGGGCACCTCTGCGCAGACCGTGCGCCTGCGCTCTGACTTCGTGATTCAGCCCAACGCCGTGCTCTACACCCGCCACACCGTGATTGCTCCGGCTGGGACTGCCCGCGCCCAGCAGTACTTCAGCGGCTTCTACTGGGACGGACGCGGCATCCGCTCGGCCAACACCTACGGCGGGATTTCCTCCGAACCCTCGACCATCATCGCGCAGTAAATCAGACTGCATCGGTCCAACGGTTCTTACAGCACAGGGACGCAAGGCCATTCTGGCCTTGCGTCCCTGTGCTCTCTATCCAACCTTGTCACGGTCCATGCCAGGAGGAACCCACCTCAGCCGCCGATTGAAGGGCGCGTTGGGGAGTCTCGCAGACAACTTCATTCACCTCAGTGGCTGATCGCCGCCCTGTCAGCCCCTCTTCCCGGCGATCATGCACCTCGGAATGCGCATCGTGCTGGGCGTTTGGCCGTGCAGACAGGAACTGGTTCAGAATCCACAGCAATAAAGTTCAGACACGGGACTTCGGTGGCCGGTTGCTCAACCACTGGCATGAACCGAGTCAGCCGAATGCGAGCTTGCGGTTCAGATGGGAAGTGCAGGAACTGGTTGAGCTTGAGAAATCGCCCCCATTGACTGAAGTGCAGAACGTTGTGAGAGGTTTAGAGCAGGCCAGCAGGGCAGTATCCGAAACTCTCTCGCATGAGTGACAGACAGCCGAATTCAGTTTCATGGAGGGGAGGAAGGCATCCCCCTCAACTCCAACCGCCGTCTGTCGCGGTCGCTCGCTCTGCTCGCACCACATGACCTGAAGGTGAACCATTCAGGTCATGTGGCGACCGATATCACCTCGCTCGGAGGTGTGGGGGATCCAACGGCTTGGGTGGTTCACAGGGGAAATCGGCAGCGGCACGGACGAGCCGGAATCGCCCAGAGACACCGGTCCTTCCGCATGGTTTGAACCCAGAGCCCACCCGTATTCGCAGCAACTATGAGAGGCATAAAAAAACTCCCTCAGAGAGGGAGTTCATGCTGGTCGAGGCGGCGAGATTTGAACTCACGACCCCTACCACCCCAAGGTAGTGCGCTACCAGGCTGCGCTACGCCTCGACGGCCAGCCACAGAACTATAGGCAACAGGGCCACAGCCGTCAAGGGCTGTGTCCGGCCCCGGCAGCCGCCCTGCCCCCAGGCCCCGCTATCCTGCACCCTGACATGACACTTTCTTTTGACGAGAAACTGCGCAACTACGCGCGGCTGGCGGTGCGGGTGGGTCTGGGCGTGCGTGAGGGCCAGCGGGTGCTGGTGCAGGCCCCGGTGGAAACGGCGACGCTGGCCCGGCTGGTGGTCCGCGAGGCCTACGCGGCGGGTGCCAGCTTTGTGGACGTGCGCTGGGACGACGACGACGTGCAGTTGGCCCGCTTTGAGCTGGCCCCGGACGGCTCCTTTGAGCAGCTCAGCAAGTGGCGGGTGGACGCCGAGATCGAAACCGCCGACGCGGGCGGGGCCGTGATTGCCATTCGCGCCACCAACCCCAACCTGCTGGGCGGCGTGGACGCCGAGCGCGTGGCCACCCACCAGCGCACCCTGGCCGCCTACCGCCGCCCTTACACCGCGCAGGTGATGACCAACCGCCTGAACTGGAACCTGATCAGCGCGCCCGTCTCGGGCTGGGCAGGGCTGATGTTCCCCGACGCCAGCGCCGAGGACGCCGTGGCGCAGCAATGGGACGCGATCTTCGCCGCCACCCGCGCCGACCAGCCCGACCCGGTGGCGCTGTGGCAGGCGCACCTGGCCGACCTGAAACGCCGCCGCGACCTGCTGACCGAGAAGCAGTATCACGCCCTGCACTTTCAGGGTGGCGACACCGACCTGACGGTGGGCCTGGCCGACGACCACGTCTGGGGCGGCGGCGCGGCCGACACCCCGGGCGGCGTCACCTTTACCGCCAACATTCCCACCGAGGAAGTCTGGACCGCCCCGCACCGCGAGCGGGTGGACGGCACCGTGGTCAGCACCAAGCCCCTGTCGTACAACGGCACGCTGATTGACGGCATCCGCATTCAGTTCGAGGGCGGCCGCATTACCGGCGCCAGCGCCCAGCAGGGCGAGGCCGCGCTGCTGAAGATGATCGAGACCGACGAAGGCAGCCACCGCCTGGGCGAAGTGGCGCTGGTGCCGCACTCCAGTCCCATCAGCCGCTCGGGGCTGTTTTTCTACAACACCCTGTACGACGAGAACGCCGCCAGCCACATCGCCATTGGCAGCGCCTACCGCTTTAACGTGCGCGGCGGGGTGGACATGACCCTGGACGAATTCCTGGCCAAGGGCGGCAACGACTCCCTGACCCATGTGGACTGGATGATTGGCAGCGGGCAAATGAACGTGGACGGCCTGACCAGGGACGGTGGCCGCGAGCCGGTGATGCGGAACGGCGAGTTTGTGATCTAGGCGGAGAGCAGAAGGCAGAAGGCCGATGGCTGGGGCGACCCTGAGCCATCGGCCTTCTGCCATTGACCATTTGCCATGGGCCGCCCTATGGCCTTAAGTCCTCTTCTTCAGTCAGGAAATCCACAGCCCCGCTGCCGATCTCGTAATAGGCGCCAATCACGCGGATCTGGCCGCACGCCTCGGCGGCGCGGATCAGGGCCTCGCCGCGCAGGCGCTGCACCTGATGGCGGACGTTGTGCAGCACCGCCTCGCGCATGCGGGCCTTTTTGTCGCGGATGGGCGACATGGCGCGCAGGCTGGGCTGGATGCGGCGGATCAGGGCCTGCAGGTGGGGCGGTTCCTGGGCCAGCTGGGCTTCGGGCATCAGGGCGGCGGCCACCGCGCCGCAGGCCTCGTGGCCCAGCACCACGATCAGGTGCACGTCCAGGTGGCGAATGGCGTATTCCAGGGTGCCCAGCCCAGATTCACCCACCACGTTGCCTGCTACGCGCACCACGAACAGCTGGCCCAGGCCCTGGTCAAACACCAGTTCCACCGGCACGCGGCTGTCGCTGCAGGCCAGCACCGCCGCGTAAGGGGTCTGGCCCATGATCTGGGCGCGGCGCTCGTTGGCGCTGACCTCGGGGCGGGTGGCGTGCCCGCTGAAAAACCGGGCGTTGCCGTCTTTAAGGGCCTGAATGGCCTCTTCGGGGGTGGCGACGTCCGATTCTTTTAATTCGGCGATGTCCGCCATGCTGGCCCCGCGCCGGATGGCGTCGAGCAACCGACGCTCCAGGTCGGAGGCGAAGTGTTCGGCGGTGTCATCCATGCGCGGCATGGTAATGCCCGCGCCGTGTGAAGGGCTGCACCGGGTCTATGCTGCCCTTCATGAGTGAGCACGAGATCCACAGCGAAGTTGACGGGCTGTCCCTGACCGAGCTGCTTGAGCGCTACGCCACGCTGCGCGACACCCTGCTGGGCCTGGAAGCCGAACGCGACGCCCTGGGCGCGCGCATCAAGGCCGCGCTGCAGAGCGGGCAGCAGGCCGAAACCGAGCTGTACCGCGCCGTTCTCAAGATTTCGCGGCGGGTGGACTACCCCATTGACCGCTTTCGGGACACCTTTGGCGACGCCGCCGCGCTGGAGGCCGCCACCATTGACCGCAAAAAGGCCGAGGCCCTGGCCGGCGCCGGCGACCTGGACCCCGAACAACTGCGCGAACTGGCGGTGGTCAAAGAAACCCAGGCGCTGGTGCTGCAGCCCAAGACCCGCTGACCGCGGCTGACGGGCCCCTGACCCGGCGCAGACCCCGCTGTGACAGGCGGGCGTGACCCTGGGGGCATGAGCCAGAACCCCGTCTCCCTGCTGTCGCTGCTGCACCCGGTTCTGCGCCCCACCCTGGGGCACGAGGTGGGCAACCCCGCCCCGCTGGCCGAGCACTTTACCCCCCACGCCCACGTCTACACCGAGCGCGAAGCCCGGCAGGCGCGCCTGCGCCAGGCCCAGAGCGACCTGGACCGCCTGACGCGCTAAGAACCTCGCCAGCCTTACAGCAGCGCGCGGCCCCTCGTTGGAGTGGGCCGCGCGCAGTGATGGCACTAAAAAAGCATTGCCGGTGAGCAGCGGCACCCGCGAATCATCCCTTATGGCTGCTGCCTTCCGGCCCTGACCAGGTTCAGGCGTTCACGCTGCGCTGCGCCAGCAATGCAGGCGGAAGCATAGCACAGGTGTGCTGAGACCAGAGGCCAGCGCGCGGCCCGCTGGCATGAAGGCACAAAACGGCGCCGGCACCCGAATCAGGGTGCCGGCGCTTGTGGTGCTCGGGATGGGACTTGAACCCACACAGCTAAGCTACACGCCCCTCAAACGTGCGCGTCTACCAATTCCGCCACCCGAGCAGCTCAGAGAGGCGAAGCCATACTAGGGGGGAGGGGGGCCCGTGTCAAGGTGAGGCCGCTTGCTTCTGTGCCACGGCGTGCTATCCTCGCGTTTGCCGCCGCGAACGGTCGGGCCCCGGGGGTTCTTCCCCGTTTTTGCCGGGCTGGCGCGTGCGGGACGTTCATAACAAGAGAGGCATCACCCATGATCGACAAGAAGCAGACCATCCAGACCCACGCCAAGCACGGCACCGACACCGGCAGCACCACCGTGCAGATTGCCCTGCTGACCGAGCGCATCAACAACCTGTCGGCCCACCTGACCGCCAACAAGAAGGACAAGCACGGTCAGCGCGGCCTGCAGCTGCTCAACGGCCAGCGCCGCCGCCTGCTGAAGTACCTGGAGCGCACCAACTACGACGAGTACATCGCCCTGACCGATCAACTCAAGATTCGTCGCGGCCAGCGCATCGTCCGCTAAACGCCGACTGAATGGTCACCGCCACCCCGGAAGCAGGGTGGCGGTTTTTTGATGCCTGCGGCGCTGGTGCTTTACCGCTCGCCGGGGGCTGGGCGGTCGCGGTGGGGCACGGCCCGCCAGTCGCCGCCCGGGACCGCCACGGCACCGGGCTGCCCCAGCCGCCCCGTGCGGGCGTACACGTACACCCAGGCGGGCGCCTCTCCCCCACCCTCCAGGTGCAGGGTCACGGGCTGGCGGGTGTACAGGGGTGGGGTGTCGTGCAGCCCCTCCAGGTCGTCCAGAAAGGGCAGGGCTGCACGCCACGCTTCGGGGGTGTAGCTCAGCAGCTGGCCGCTCACCTCGGCGTCTGGGGGGCCCGGCACCAGGGCGGGGTAGGCTTCGGGGCTCAGGTGGTACAGGGCAAAGCCACGCAGCACCGCGCGCTGGGCGCGGAAAGGGCCGCCCAGCGCCGCCACATGGGCGTTGCGCTCGCCGGGCATCAGGGTGCCGTACACAAAGACGCCGCAGGGCCCTTGGGTCATGGCCGCCACTGTAGCGGGGCCGGGCGCTCTATGGTGGGGGTATGTCACTGCGTCAGTGTGCCGCTGCCCTGCTCACCAACCCCCAGGGTCAGGTGCTGCTGGTGCAGCAGAGTTACGGCCTGCGCCTGTGGGGCTTTCCGGGCGGGGTGGTGGACCCCGGCGAAACCGCCCCCGAAGCCGCCGTGCGAGAAGCGCGCGAAGAGGTGGGCCTGGACGTGGAACTGGGCGGCGTGGTGGGCGTCTACCGCCTGCAGGGCGGCGGCTGGCCGGACATTCTGGCCTGGGTGTTTGCCGCGCGGGTGCTGGGCGGCACCCCGCACCCCGACCCGGCCGAACTGACCGCCCTGGGCTGGTTTGCCCCCGGCGCCCTGCCCGGCCCCCTGCTGCCAGACGCCGAAGCCGGGCTGGCCGACTGGACCGCCGGCCGCAGCGGCGTGGTGCGCCCGGTACAGCGCACCCTCAGCCTGCCCCCGCTGGTCTGAGAGCAAAAGCCAGAGCGGTGGAAGATGCATTCCATCGCTCTGCGGGCTCCCCACCAGAGACAGGCGGCGCGGGCAGAGTTGAAGGGCGGCTTTTTGACTTCAGGACGAATTTGGCCGACGCTGTAAGACCAACGCTGAGCCCGCAACGGTTCAGGCCGGGCCGGCTGAGCCGTGGGCAATGAACCGCGCTGCGCCGCAGAGGGTGAGCCCTCTATGGATGGACCATTCCAACTTGGGCATCCCAACAACGCTTCAGGCCGATGGCCAAAGCGGCACCGCAGACGAGGCCACCGTGACTGGAAAAGGAGCCCTCAACGCCTCGGGCCGTCTTCTCCCGCTTCGCCCGGCCTTAGAGCCGCTGGCCGCGCGGTTGGTGAAAGTACACGCGGCCCACGACCGTCGCCTCCTCGGGCTTCAGGGGCGGGTGGTCGGGGTTGTCGCTGCTCAGCCACAGGTGTTCGCTGTAGCGGCGCAGGCGCTTAACGGTCAGGCCCAGGCCCGGCACATGCAGCACGTAAATGCGGCCCTCGCGCAGGTCCAGGTCGCCGGGGTCCACGTACACGCGGTCTCCGGGGCGAATCCCGCCCGCCTCGGTGCTCATGGAGTCGCCCTGCACCTCCAACACCAGCATGCCGGGGCGGTGGTCACGCAGGGGCACCAGTTCGTAATCAATCACGCGGCCCTCGGCCTCGGCGGTGGGCAGGCCGGCCGTGGCGAGGGCACGCACCGGCACGCGCACCAGTTCCAGGGTGCTCAGGACATCCTCGCTGGGGTGCGGCGCCAGGGGCCGCAGGCCGGTGCGGGCGGTCCATTCGCTGAGCGACAGGTTCAGCGCCCGGCGCAGGGCGTCTTGCCGCTCGGGGGTCAGGGCGCTCAGGGCGCGCTCGCCCCGTTCCAGGCGGCTGAGATACGGCTGGGTCACGCGCCCAGCCTCGCCGCCGTGCTGCGCGGTGCGGGCGCACAGTTCGGCCTGCCCCAGGCCCTGGCGCCGCCGCTGTTCGCGCAGCCAGAGGGCCACATCGCTGCCGGGGACGGTGGTGGTCATGAGCGCAGTGTAAACGCCTGCCCGGCCAGGGATTGCATACCGGTCACTTGTTTTATGTCTATAGACATATTATGCTGACAGCAGATCGCACCGCGTTCGTTCGTGGGTCCCTTTTTCCCTGCCGTCGGAGGCCGCCATGCCTGACCCGTCTTCCCTGCCCCCCGCGCTGAGCGCCCTGGCCCCCCTGCTGCTGCTGGCCTTTGTGGCGGGCAGCTTTACCCAGCTGACCCGCGTGCTGTCGCGCCCGGGGCGGCAGCCCCTGCGCCGCACCGCTGCCCAGGCCCTGGCCGCTGGCGTGGCGGCCCTGACCGTCACGGCGCTGCTGAGCGCCGCCCTGCCAGCCCCCGTGGCCCCCGCGCTGCTGCTGGCCGCCGCCTGCGTCACCGGCTGGAGTGGCCCCGCCGTGCTGGTCCGCCTGAGCGTGCTGATTGAGCGTCAGCTGGGCCTGCGCCCCCCGCTGCCCGGCCGTGACCCGGAGCGCTGAGCGGGCGCACCCCCATCATGAAAAAGGCTGCAACTTGCATGAAATCTGCCCCAAGTCACATAGAAATGTTGGCCACAGCATGCCGGCCGCCGCTGACCGAGAATGCCGCATGAACCTCAGGTCAGCTGTGGGCGGCGCTGTCCGCCCTTTCCTTGTGGCCCTGCTCTCTGGTCTGCTGTCGGCCGGCAGCGCCCAGCAAACCGCGCCTGCCCAGAGCCCCACATCGGCCCCACCACAAAGTGTTCAGGACCGCCGCGTGCGCTCGGGGACGACGGCGGCGGCCCTCACGGCGCAGGAGCAGGCCACCCTGCAGGCCCTGGTGGCCAAGGTGCGCCCGGCCACCGTGCGCGTGGAGCAGTGCCCCACCCCGGCCTGCAGCCGCACCAACGGCGTGGGCACAGGCGTGCTGATCTCCCCTGACGGCCTGGTGCTCACGGCCTACCACGTCATTCAGGGCGCCACGGTCCTGAGCGTGCAGACCGAGGACCGCACGCGCTACGTAGCCCAGGTGGTGGGCTACAACGACCAGGATGATCTGGCGCTGCTGCGGGTCTCCGTCCCGGCGGGCACGCCCTACCTGCGCCTCGCCGCCGCGCGCCCGGCCGTGGGCGACATTGCCCTGGCGATTGGCAACGGGAACGGCGCGTTCCTGAAAACCAAGGTGGGCCGCCTGACCGGCCTGGATTCAGATGCCGGGCGCGCGGACTTTCCGCCGGGCACCCTGGAACTGAATGCGCCCCTGATTCCCGGCGACAGCGGCGGCCCGGTGGTGAACGCCCGGGGCGAACTGACCGGCATCGTGAGTTACATCAGCGTGAGCCCGCAGTCGCGCCAGCCGCAGTCCTACGCGGTGCCGGTGACGGCCACCGATCCCCGGCTGGCGCAGCTGAAAGCGGGAGCCAAGCTGGACGCCCCGGTGATCGGCATTGGGCTGGGCGGGCCCTTTTCCGACCTGTTCTTCCTACCCGCAGAAGGCTTCCGGAAGCTGGCGCCGCTGCTGAAGCTGGGCGATACCCCCGGCGCCTTTTTCACCAGTGTGAGCCCTGGCAGCCCGGCCGCGCAGGCCGGCCTGCGGCCCCTGGTGCTGAATGCCGACGCTGAGCGCATCTCGGGCGACATCGTGACCGCCGTGAACGGCAAGCGCATCGTGAATTTCAGCGAGTTCCAGTTTGCCGTGCGGGCCTACAAGCCCGGCGACACCATCACCCTGAGCGTGCTGCGCGACGGCAAGCCGCTGGAGGTCAAGCTCACGCTGGCAGGGCGCAGCACCATCCGCAACTGACAGCAGGCGCGTGCAGATGGGGCCTCCGGGCCCCGTTTGTGTGCAGAGCGGTCTTCATAGTCTCGTAATAGACCTTGACAATTCTGCCTAGGGCAGAATAATGCAGCTATGGACACCCTGAAAAAAGCCGGAGCCATGCTGGCCCACCTGGAGCTGTTTCACCGCATGCTGGACCTGCGCGGCCTGCTGCAACTGGCCGCCCACATGGAAGAGCGCGGCGACCGCGTGACCCTGATCAGCCCCGCGAGCATCACCCTGATTGGCGCGGAGATGCACAGTGACGCCCAGGTGACCACCGCCAAGGGCGCCACCATTGAAGCCACCACCGCCTACCGCGTGCTACAGGGCCTGAAAGGGCACGAGGCCCCCGAATACGCCGTGACCCGCGAGGAACTGGGCGCCCTGAATGCCCGCGCCGTGGCCGAACTGGGCGAGAGCGACGCCCTGCGCGCCTTTGAAGCCACCCTGGCCCGCATCACGGGCACGCCCACCGAGCCTGCGGGCGAGCGCCCGGCCCGGGGCCGCCGGGGCGCCGAGGCCGACACCCCCACCGAGCAGCCCGCCGCCTGAGCCCGCCGCACGCCACCATCAGCCGTACCGTCAGCCGCGCTTCACGTCCGCCCGCTAGGGTGGGGCCTGTGAAGCGCGGCGCATTGGCAGCTGTTCTGATGGTTTCTCTGGCCGGGGCCCAGGTGGCGGCAGCGCCGGGGCTGCTGCTGGGCGGCGAGTACGCCCGTGCCTACGACGCGGCGCGCGCGGCCAGTGACCCCCTGACCGCCAGCCGCGCCGCCGCCGCGCAGGCCGAGTACCGGGCCGGGGGCGCGCTGTGGGTGGCGCGCGCCGTGGAGGCCGGGCGGCAGGCCAGCCGCGAGCAGCCCCAGAACCCCGACGCCGCGCTGGCCCTGGGCAGCGCCCTGGGGCTGCAGGCGCGCGCCGGGGGCTACACCCTGGGCGCCCTGAACACCGCCCACGAGGCCCGCGCCGCCCTGGACCGCGCCCTGGCGCTGGCCCCAGGCCGTCCCGACCTGCAGGCGGTGCTGGCCGAGTGGCACGCCGGGGCCTGGGCGCGGGCGCGCCTGTTCAGCGGCGGCAACCCGGACCGGGCCCGCACCCTGGCGCTGGGCGCGGCGCGCGCCGCCCCGGACACTGTGTTCGTGCAGGCCCACGCGGGGCTGGCCCTGGCCCTGCTGCGTGACCCCCAGGCCCGCGCGGTGTTGGCACGCGCCGCCGCCCTGAACGCCGACAGCGCCCTGGACCGCGACGTGCAGGCCCAGGCCCGGCAGGCGCTGGGCACCCTGAAGTAACCGCTGGGGGCCGCTATCCTACGGGGTATGACGGCCCCCGAGTCCCCTGCTGCCTCCTCGCCCGGCGCCCCGCGCGTGGCCCCCAATTTCATTACCGAGATCATTGAGCGCGACCTGAAGGCTGGCAAATACCCGCAGGTGGTCACCCGCTTTCCGCCCGAACCCAGCGGTTACGCGCACCTGGGGCATATTTTTGCGTCGTTTCTGGATTTCCAGACGGCTGTGCAGTACGGCGGGCGCTACCACCTGCGCATGGACGACACCAACCCCGAACTGGCCACCCAGGAATACGCCGACGCCATTGCCGAGGACCTGCAGTGGCTGGGCTGGGACTGGGGCGAACACCTGTATTACGCCAGCGATTACTTTGAGCGCTACTACGCCTACGCCGAGCAACTGGTCCTGCAGGGCGACGCCTACGTGGACTCGGTGAGCGGCGCCGAGATGGCCCGGCTGCGCGGCGACCCCCATACCCCCGGCACCCCCAGCCCCTACCGGAGTCGCACCCCCGAAGAGAACCTGGACCTGCTGCGCCGCATGCGGGCCGGCGAGTTTGCCGACGGCGAGCATGTGCTGCGCGCCAAGATTGACCTGGGCAGCCCCAACATGAAGCTGCGCGACCCGGTGCTGTACCGCATTCTGCGCGGGCACCACTACCGCGCCGGGGACGCGTGGTGCATCTACCCCATGTACGACTTTCAGCACCCGCTGCAAGACGCCATTGAGGGCGTCACGCATTCCATGTGCTCGCTGGAATTCGTGGACAACCGCGCCATTTACGACTGGCTGATGGAGCGCCTGGGCTTTGAGCCCCGGCCCCACCAGTACGAGTTCGGGCGCCGGGGCCTGGAATACACCATCACCAGCAAGCGCAAGCTGCGCAAGCTGGTGGAAGAGGGCGCCGTGAGCGGCTGGGACGATCCCCGTATGCCCACCCTGCGCGGGCAGCGCCGCCTGGGCGTGACCCCGGAAGCCATTCGCGCCTTTGCCGCCCAGATCGGCGTGAGCCGCACCAACCGCACCGTGGACATCAGCGTGTACGAAAACGCCGTGCGCGACGACCTGAACCACCGCGCCCCCCGCGTGATGGCGGTGCTGAACCCGGTGCGCCTGACCCTGAGCAACCTCGGCACCACGCAGATCCTTCAGCTGCCCTACTGGCCCTTTGACGTGGTGCGCGACAGCCCGGACGGCCTCGTGGCCCGGCCCACGGGCGAGCGCGTGGCCCCCGAACAGGCCACCCGCCCGGTGCCCCTGACGCGCGAGCTTTACATTGAGCGCGACGACTTTCACCCCGAGCCTCCCAAGGGCTACAAGCGCCTGACACCCGGCGGCACTGTGCGCCTGCGCGGCGCCGGGATTATCCGCGCTGACCGCTTTGAGGTCGATGAGGAGGGGCAGGTGACCCACATTCACGCCACCCTGCTGGGCGAGGACGCCAAGGCGGGCGGGGTGATTCACTGGGTCAGCGCCGAGCGCGCCCTGCCCGCCGAATTCCGGCTGTACGACCGCCTGTTCCGGGTGCCCAACCCAGAAGCGGCCAATCCCAAGGACACGGCGGCCGGGCCCGAGAATCCCCCCTTTGATCCCGAAGGCATTGGCCACGAGGATGAATCCGCGCCCCTGGACGCAAAATTCCTGCGCTACCTGAACCCCGAAAGCCTGCGGGTGACGCGGGGCTTTGTGGAACCCAGCGTGGAGCACGACCCCGCCGATACCCGGTACCAGTTTGAGCGCCAGGGCTACTTCTGGCGTGACCCGGTGGACAGCCGCCCCGGCACGCTGGTGTTCGGCCGAATTATTACGCTGAAGGACACCTGGGCAGGCAAGGCAGAGGGCGGAAAGCCGGCGGCAGAGGGGCAGAGCAAGAATGCCCAGGGGTCGAGGGGTCAAGGGGTCGAGAAACAGGTGGGGGGCGAGAAGCCAGCTTCTCCAGCTGCGGCCCCGGCGCCGCTGACCCCCGAGCAGGAGGCCGAGGCGGCGCGGCTGACCGGGCTGGGCGCCGCCGAGGCCGAGGCGCGTACCGCCGCGCGGGACGAGGCGCTGCTGGCCTTTGTGCAGGGGGCCGTGCCCGGGGCCACCTTTGGGCAGGTGGTGTCGTGGGCGGTCAACGACCTTGCGCCGGGGCTGCGGGCGGGCACGGTGCAGGTGCAGGCCGCCGACCTCGCCCCGCTGGCCGAGCGGCTGGCGGCGGGCGAGCTGACCACCCGCGTGGCGCGCGAGGTACTGGCCCGCGCCGCCGCGTCCGGCGAGGCGCCGCTGGGCATCATCGAGCGCGAGAACCTGGGGGGCGCCCTGTCCGCCGAGGCGCTGGCAGCGGCGGTGGCCGAGGTGCTGGCCGCCCATCCCGACAAGGTGGCGGCCTACCGCGCGGGCAAGACGGCCCTGATGGGCTTTTTCACCGGCCAGGCCATGCGCGTCACGGGCGGCAAGGCCCAGCCCCAGGCGCTGGCCCAGGCCCTGCAGCGCGCCCTGGCCCCCCAGGACGCCTGACCCCGCGCGGCGCCCAGGCGGTCTGATAGCGGTGACCACAAGACCTGAAGGGTTCCCGTTCAGGTCTTGTGGGGCGAGCGGAGCGAGTGACCGCGACAGACAGTGGTTGGAGTGGAGTTGAGGGGGTCCTTCCCTCCCCAGGGCGGAACGGAATACCGCTGTGACACACCCCACCCTGCCCCCCCACCGCCCGTGCGGTGGGGGGCGCACTTGCATGTGCCGGGCGCGGCGCGTCCCTGTACAGTGGCAGGTGATGACCAAGCTTCCTTCTGCCATGGCCCGGCTGCTGGGCGCCGCCCTCCTGCTGGGCAGCGCCAGCGCGCTGACCCTCTCGGACCCCAAGGTTTACACCGTGCCCGGCGCCGACACCCGGGTGGCCGCCTTTCTGCCCGGCGGGCAGGTGGCCGTCAACGCCGACAACGGGGTGCTGATTCTGGACCAGAACCTCAAGACGGTGCGCAGCTGGTACACCCTGCAAAACGACGTGACCGGTCTGGTCGCCAGCCCGAACGGCGCGCGGCTGGCCGCCATGACCCGCAGCCGCTGGGCGGTGTGGGACGTGGCCAGCGGCCGCGAGGTGCGCAGCGGCCCGTCCAGCTACGACACCCGGCTGGGCTTTGACGCCCAGGGCGACCTGCTGCTGCAGGACGACGGCACGCTGTACCGCGTGAGCGTCGCCACGGGGCAGCGCCAGGAGGTGCTGGGCGGCGGCGACCTGTACGACGTGGCCGTGAGCCCCGACGGCACCCTGCTGGTCGCGCTGTACGAGGACCGCGCGGAGCTGGTGCGCCTGAGCAGCGGCGAGGTGCTGGCAAAGGTTGACGTGGCGGGCGAGGCCTACGAGGTGGCGGCCACCTTCGTGCCGGGCGCGGAAGCCGCCGTGGTGCGCCTGGATGAACAGGCCGTGATTCTGCGCGCTGGTCAGGCCGCGGCCGAGGTGGAAGGCGGCGAGGACCTGTCCACCGGCGGCAGTGTGGTGTTCCTGAACCCGCAGCAGTTCGTGTATGCCCAGTACGGCGAGGGCCAGCTGTACGACGCCGTGAGCGGCGAGGCGGTGGGTGACCCGCTGGAATTCGGCGCCTCTGGGCCGCTGGCCGCTGGGCCCGACGGCACCGTGCTGGCGCTGGGGCGCACGGTGGGCCGCCTGAGCACCGCCGACCTGAGTGCCCCGCCCCGGCCCCAGGTGACCCTGCCGTCGAGCAACGCGCTCCTGGGCGCGTTTGTGGGCGGCGCGGCGCACGCGGGGGTCAGCGAGTTCATCAACCTCAAGACCGGCACGGCCCTGAACGTGGGCCAGACCAGCCGCCTGTCGAACGCCGAGGCCATGGGTGACAGCGTCTGGACGCTCAACGGCCTGAGCGTGAACGTGTACCGCGCGGGCAAAGTCACGCGCGTGGCCACCCTGGACGAGGACGCCGAGTACGAAACGCTGCACGCCTCGCCCAGTGGGCAGTTTGCGGCGGTCAGCGGCTACTACGGCGCGGCGCTGCTCGACGGCCGCAGCGGGAAGGTGCTGGGCAAGGTCACCGAAACCCAGCTGAAGCTCGAGGACATCCACGACGCCCTGCCCACCCTGGACGGCAAGGGCCTGATCATCATTCCGCACGAGGGTGACCTCTTCCGCTACGACCTGGGCACCAAGAAGCGCACGCCTGTGTTCAAACTCCCCGCCGACGCCGAGGCCTACGAGCTGCAGCAAAGCCCCGGCGGCACCCTGGCCGTGGTCTACGGCACCGAGGACGATGACCGGGTGGCCCTGGTCAAGCCCGGCGCCACAGCCGCCTTCAAGACCCTGGTGTTTGGCCGGGCGGTGCGCGCGCTGCGCTTCAGCCCCGACGGCAAACTGCTGGCCGTGCTGACCGGCGACGCCCAGAACGCCCTGCAGATCTACGACACCGCCACGGGCGCCCTGCTGACGCGCACCGGCACGTTTAGCCTGCGCACCTCGCTGCTGGTGTGGAGCGCCGATGGCCGCGAACTGTTGGTGGGCTCGGGCCTGCTGGGCCAGAGCGGCAGCGCCACGGTGTACACGGTCAAAAAGTAAGGGTGTTGGGCCATGGGCCATGAGCCATGGGGAAACCCGGCGCTCATGGCCTTTCTGCTATCCAGCACAACAGAAGCAGGGCCACCCGAACGCGTGACCCTGCTTCTCCCCATGGCCCAGAGCTCATGGCCCATGGCCCTCAGTTCAGCGTGCGGCCTCCCTGGGCGCCCTGCTGGGCCAGCAGCTCACCCGCGCGGCGCAGGTGCTCCTGCAGGGTCACGTGCCAGTCGTCGCTTTCGGGGGTGTGGCTCAGGGCCTGCTGGGCGTAGGCGTAGGCGGCGGCCGGGTTGGGAAAGCCCTGCTGGGCCATCACGTCGGCCGCCATCTGCGAGGCGGTCAGCCAGTCGCGGCTGCCGGGGGCGGCCTCGCGGATCACGCGCTCGTAGTGGTCCAGGGCGTCGTCGAGCTGAAAATAGTCCAGCGCCACGCTGCCCAGCACCAGGCTGGCCGGCACCACGGCCCCCTGCGATAAGGCCTGCTCGGCTTCCTGCTGCGCTTCGGGCAGGCGCCCCAGGCGGTAGTCGCACTCGGCGAGGTCAGCCAGCACCTCGGGCAGGTAGGGGTATTCGGGGTCCGACAGGGCCGCTTCCAGCTTCTCGCGGGCTTCAACGGGGCGGTCGAGGTCCAGCAGGGCCACGCCCAGTTCGTGGTTGGCATACGGGCGGTCACTGTCGGCCGACAGCCGCAGCGCCTCGCCAAAAGCCTCCAGGGCCTGTTCGGTCAGACCCAGGTGGGTCAGCACCTGCCCGCGCACCAGCGCCACGCCGTAGCTGGGGTCGCCGTACTGGGCTTCCAGGCGCGCGGCCTCGCGGATCATGTCGTGCGCCGCTGAAGGCTGGCCCAGATTCAGCAGCGCCTGGGCGCGCAGGTAGTGCCACGTGGCGAGGTTCAGGCCCTGTTCCTCGGCCTCGTCGGGGCTGGGGCGGGCGGCGTACAGGGGCCGGGCCTGATCCAGCGCGGCCTTGGCGGCCTCGGGCTGGCCCAGTTGCAGGTGCAGCGCGGCCTGCTCCTGCAGCATGACCGCGCGGTTCATGCCCGAAGCGAGGTGGGCGGCTTCGGCATACAGCCCCGCCGCCTCGGCGCTCTGGCCCAGGCTCTCGTGGGCGTCGGCCTCCCAGGAGCGCAGGCGCCAGCGCAGGTGCTGGGGCAGGTCGGCGCTGCCCACATGCACGTCCAGGGCCTCCTGCGGTTTGCCGGCCAGGGCCAGCGCGCACAGCGCGTGAAAGCGGGGCAGGGCGTCAGTGGCCTCGCGCGCCGCCTGGGGGGGCGGGGCGGCCTCCTCGCCGCGCGTGCGGGCGTCAAGTTCGGCCGACAGGGCGAGGTACAGCGGGTCGTCGCGCCGCGCCGGGTCCAGGGTGCGGGCCTCGCGCAGCGCGGCGCCCAGCTCGGCCAGGGCCGCGTCGCCGTACAGGGCGTGCAGGTGGCCCAGGTACAGGGCCAGCCGCGCCCGCTCGGGTTTCTTTGCCTCGCGCGATGCCGCCTCCAGAATGCCAAAGGCCGCGTCGTAGTCGCCCCCCGCGAGCGCCGCGCACACTTGCTGCCAGGTGGTGGCTACGTCAATCATTCTCTGGCAGGATACTGCGCCGCTGCCCCCCTCTCCTCCTTTTGCCGCTTGCGGCGCGCCGCGCGCTGCGGTGTCATGGGCCCATGACCAAACCCCGTGTTCCTGCGCCGTTCTGGCCCGTGCTGGGCGGGGTGCTGGCCCTGTGCGTCTTTGCCGCCCTGGGGCTCCTGGGGTGGCGGGCCCTGGCGGGCCTCCAGAGCACGCCGCTCAGCGACGCCGACTTCCGTTCGTCCCTGAGCGCCGGGCAGGTGCAGGCGGTCGTGGTGCGCGGCAAGGCGGCGCAGGTCAGCCTGCGCACCGATGACCGCCCTTACCGCCTTGCCTGGCCTGAACCCCTGACCTCAGACCGCGCGCTCCTGTCCGAGCTGAAGCGCCAGAACGTGACGCTGCGCTTTGAGCAACCCAACCAGTGGCTGGGCATTCTGCTGAACTTCCTGCCGATCATCCTGCTGGCGCTGTTCATGGCACTGCCGTTGGTGCTGCTGGGCGCGCTGTTCGTGTGGCTGAGAGAACGCCGGGTGACGCAACGCTAAAGGGCAGGTGTAAGGGGTCACTCACTCACCCACCTTGAGTCTGGTAGACTCAAGTTCAGCGGGCGAAGTCCGCCTTATTCCCTATTCCCCTTCCCCATTCGGAGGACTGTTCTTGAAACGGCTCAATCCCTGGCTGATCGTCCTGTTCGTCCTGGCCCTGTTCCTGATGTTCTCGCAGGCGCCGCTCAGCGGACGGACCAGCGTGAGTTACAACCAATTCAAAGACCTGCTGCGGGAGGGCAAGGTGGCGCAGGTCGTCGTGCGCGAAAACAACGCCTCGGTCACGCTGAAAGAAGCCACCCAGATCACGCTCCCGGGGCCGGCCAATCAGGCGCCGCGTACCACCTCCGTCGAGGGCTTCAATGTGCTGCTGCCCAGCAGTCAGGCCACGCCCGACAGCGGCCTGATCAGCGAGCTGGAGCGCCAGAACGTGCAGCTGCGCTTTGAGCGGCCCAGCCAGTGGCTGGGGATTTTGCTGAACTTCCTGCCGATCATCCTGCTGTTTGCCATGATGTACTTCTTCTTCATGCGCGCCCAGGGCGGCCAGAACGGCGTGATGCAGTTTGGCCAGAGCCGCGCCAAGAAGTACGGCAAGGAAAACCGCGTGCCCACCAAGTTCACCGACGTGGCCGGCCACGAGGAAGCCAAGCGCGAACTGGTGGAGGTCGTGGACTTCCTGAAAAACCCCGGCAAGTACCACCAGATTGGCGCCGAGATTCCCAAGGGCGTGCTGCTCGTGGGCCCCCCCGGCACCGGTAAAACGCTGCTGGCCCGCGCCATCGCCGGCGAGGCCGACGTGCCCTTTTTCAGTGTCAGTGCCTCGGAATTCATGGAGATGTTCGTGGGCGTGGGCGCCAGCCGCGTGCGCACCCTGTTCGAGGACGCCCGCAAGAGCGCCCCGGCCATCATGTTCATTGACGAGATTGACTCGATTGGCCGCAAGCGTGGTGCCGGCATCGGCGGCGGGCACGACGAGCGCGAGCAGACCCTGAACCAGATCCTCTCGGAGATGGACGGTTTCGACAAGACGAGCAGCGTGATCGTGCTGGCCGCCACCAACCGCCCCGACGTGCTGGACCCCGCGCTGCTGCGCCCGGGCCGCTTCGACCGGCAGGTGACCATTGACCTGCCCAACCTCAGGGAGCGCGAGGCAATCCTGAAGGTGCACCTGCGCAACAAGCCGCTGGCCGGCGGCGTGGACGTCAACGAGATTGCCAAGAGCACCCCGTACTTCTCGGGCGCCGACCTGAAGAACGTGACCAACGAGGCCGCGCTGGAAGCCGCCCGCCTGAGCAAGACCCAGATTGACATGAGCGACTTTTACCGCGCGCTGGACAAGATCACCCTGGGCCTGGAAAACGGGTCGCTGACGGTGAGCGAGCAGGAAAAGAAAGCGATTGCCTACCACGAGGCCGGGCACGCCGTGACGGCCGCCGTGATTCCAGGCAGCGACAAGCTGCAGAAGGTGAGCATCATTCCGCGTGGCCGCGCGCTGGGCGCCGCCTTCTACCTGCCCGAGGAACAGGTGCTGATGAGCAAGGAGCGCCTGGAAAACCAGCTCGTGGTGGCCCTGGGGGGCCGCGCCGCCGAGGAAGTGTTCATGGGCAGCGTGACCAGCGGCGCCGCCGACGATTTCCGCAAAGCCACCAACATCGCCCGGCGCATGGTGCTGGAGTGGGGCATGGGCGACAATTTCAAGAACATGGCCCTGACCACCGACAGTGGCCCCGTGTTCCTGGGCGAGGACATGGCCAAGCCCAAGGCCTTCAGCGAGCACACTAGCCAGCTGGTGGACGAGGACGTCAAGCGCATCCTCACCCGCGCTTACGAGCGGGCCCGCGAACTGGTGACCCAGTACCGCCAGGCCATGCACGAGGTGGCCGACGCCCTGCTGAGCCAGGAACTGATCACCGGTGACGTCGTGCGCGAGGCAGTGGGCCGCGTGGGCGGCGAACAGCAGCCCATGCCCCAGACCACGGCGTAACCCTATTTCGCTTCTCCTCTACCAACCCCGGCCGCGTGGCCGGGGTTTTTGCTGCGCCCCTGGGCAATCTGGCAGATGCCGTATGCCATGCGCTCCGCCAGACTGACCCCATGACCACCTCCACTCTGGACTCCGGCGCCAACGCCGAGGGCGTGAGGCCGTGGTGTCGTCGGCCCTGGTCGCCGACAACGACGAGCCCAGCGCCATGCTGCGCCAGCGCCTGACGCCTGAACACCGCATGCGTGTGCCGCTGGAAAGCTACGTGCTCTCGGAGGCGGGCGAGGTGCTGGGCGGCTGGAACTTGACCTGATGTGGCTGCACGAACCCCTGCGCGGTCAGGGCTGGGGTGCCTGCGCGGCCACGTGGAAACGCAAGCCACCGCCCTGGGCTGCACCCGCGCCAAGTTGGGCACCTGGGCGTTTCAGGCGCGACCCTCTTACGAGCGGTGTACGCCGAGGAACAGGATGACCCGCCCGGCCACACGAACCACCTGCTGCGCAGGGACCTGACGGCCGCTGGGGTATAAGGCCCACAGGTTTGGGTGGCGTCAGGGTCACGTGCGTGCTACACGGACTTGGTCCGGGTTGACCTTCAGGCTTCCAGCACGGTATGCCCGGCAGCGCGCAGGGCAGCTGTGGCTTCAGGCTGCTGTGCCTGCTTGACCAGCACGTAGTCCGTGTCAAAGGTGCTGAGGGCAAAAATGCCCACCTCGACGTCGCGCAGCGGGTTCAGCACGCTGGCCAGAATGCCGGTCAGGTGAAAAGGAAACGGGCCGTGCAGCTTGAACGCCACCCAGCCGTCCGCCGCAGTGCTCCCGGGCGGCACTTCAGCTTCGGCGCAGACCAGAGACAGTTCGTCGGCGGTGCGGGTCAGCGACCAGAACGCCCCTGCCAGCGGGGGCAGGGGTGCGTCGGGCGGCAGCTGCACCACGGCGTAGCGGCCGGGCAGCACCGAGAGGGTCTGAGGGGTCATGGCCCCATTGTGCGCGGCCAGAGGCGGCCCGTGGGTGCCCGGTCAGGGGAAGAGGAAGAGGCCGGAGGGAAAAGCCGCCCGCTGCACCCTTCCAGCCCTTGCCCGGCACCGCCCGCTGCTCCCATAAGCCTGGCTTACTCGCGCCAGATGCCCCAGTGGTTGTCCAGGGCGTCCATCTCTTCCTTGGTGTGGCCGCCCTGGCGCAGCAGCGCCATGATCTGGCCCCGGTGGTGGCTGTCGTGCACCACCGTGTGCATCAGAAAGTGGGCCGGGTTGGACCGGTAGCCGCCCTCGTTCCAGGGATCGGCGAACGGCTCGCCCGAGGCCAGGTGGGCCTGCACCGCGTCCACTGCGGCCTCGTCGCCGGCACTCAGGGCGGCGCCCAAGTCTTCGGCGGGGGCGTTCTGCCAGCGCCACAGGGGGTCCCCGTCGGCGTCTTTTTGCGTGGGGTCCAGCAGGGGCATGGCGTGTTCGCGTGACAGGTTCCACAGCCAGCCCACCCGGAAGCCCGCCATGTGGCGCAGGTGCCGCTCGACCGTCCAGCCGCCCCGGCCGTCACTCAGGGCGTAGTCGTCTGGCGTCAGCGCCCCCAGGAGGGCCGCGTTCACGCGGGCGTTGCGGCGAAAGGTCTCCAGCGGCAGCGATAGGTCGGCCATACATTCATTCTCCTTGAAAGTCAGCGGATGGGTCACGGTCCCAGAATTCTGGCGGCCCAAGCCCAAGGGCCCGCAGGTACACGTAGCCCTGGGCACGGTGGTGCACCTGGTTGTCAATGGCGCCCAGCGCCGCACCCAGGCCGCTCAGCTCGCCCCAGCCGGTGCGCTGCACGTCCAGATACCGCGTCTCGGGCACGGCAGGCAGTTCACGGGCGAGCCGGGCGGTCTGCGCCGCCCAGGCAGCGCGCAGGGCCGCCGGGTCCTGCGCGGGCAGCGCGGGCCAGTTCGGCTCGCCCCAGGTGCCTGTGCGCAGACCGTCCAATACGTACCCAGTCTGGCCATGCACCTCCCACACCATGGCGCCAAAGGCCCGCAGCGGCGGCGCGGGTGAGAAGGTGAACAGCGCCTCGTCGGGGTAGGCCAGCAGGGTGCGGGCGGTCAGGTGATGGTGACCCAGCCAGTGGGCGGCCAGCGCCGGCCCCAGCATCAGCGTTCGTAAAAGGCCGGCGGCTCGAGGCCTAGGGCGCGCAGGAACACGTAGCCCTGGGCGCGGTGGTGAATCTCGTTGTCAATGGCGTAGATGGCCGCCACCCAGCCGGGCATCTCGCCCCAGGGCAGGGCGTGCCGCGCGCTGAAAAAGGCAGGGTCGGTGCTGGCGCCCACCTGCGAGAGCCGCTCACTTAGGGCGTCCCACTCGCGCAGCAGCTCGGCCTGCGTGGTGGGGCCAGCCGCCCAGTCGGGTGCGGGCCACTGGCCGCTGTGCAGGGCGTCCACCGTCATGGCGCTCACCAGATGAATTTCGGTGGCCTGCACGCCAAAGGGCCGCATGCCCCCCACGCTGAAGGTAAACAGCTGCTCCTCGGGAAAAGCCTGAATGACGCGGCGGGTCAGGGCGCGGTGCCCCTGCCAGTGGGCGAGGAAGTCGGGCACAGACAGGGCGGTGGCGGTCGAGAGAACGGATGCGGTCATGCTTGAACCTCCTGGGGGTGAATCTGCCTCTAGCGTAATGGTGATTCCCGTCAGGGTGTGTCGCCTTTGGGGTGTACGCTGGGCCCCATGTACGACCCGGCCATGCGCGTGCTGACAGTGCTGGAACTCTTGCAGGGCCGCGAGAGCGTGACCGGCGCGGAACTGGCCCGCCGCCTGGAGGTCAGCCCGCGCACGGTGCAGCGCTATGTGACCCGGCTGCAGGATCTGGGCATTCCGGTGGAAGGCCGCCGGGGCGTGGGCGGCGCCTACCGCTTACGGCCCGGCTTCCGGCTGCCCCCGCTGATGCTGACCCCCGAAGAAGCCCTGGCCGCCGCCCTGGGCCTGCGCGCGCTGCAGGGGCTGGGCCTGGGCGCCCTGGCCCCCGCCGCCGAAAGTGCCGGGGCCAAGCTGACCCGCTGCCTGCCCCAGGCCCTGCGTGACGACGTGCGGGCGCTGGAAGGCAGCGTGCAACTGGACGCCTCGCCCTGGGCGGTGGGCGTGGAGGTGGAGGTGCTGGCGACCCTGCTGCGGGCCGTGCGCGCGGCGCGCACCGTGCATCTGACCTACGCCGCGCACGAGGCGCCGCCCAGCGAGCGGCAGGTGGACGTGTACCGGCTGGTGCACTTTGACAGCCGCTGGTACGCCGTGGGCTGGTGCCACCTGCGCGGCCAGAAGCGCTCGTTCCGGGTGGACCGCATGCAGGCGCTGACCGTGCTGGACGCCACCTTTACCCCGCCCGCCGACTTTGACGCCGCCGCCTACCTGCGCTCGCAGCTTCGGGCCCCGCCCACCGCCTTTGACATCAGCGTGTGGCTGGACGCCCCGCCGGAACACCTGCGCGGCCGGGTGTCGCTGTGGGGCAGCGAGCTGGAACCCGAGGGGCAGGGCACCCGCCTGCGCTGCCAGCGCGAGCACCTGCACTCGTTTGCCGCCTTTCTGCTGGGCCTGGACTGCGACTTTCGCATTGACAGCCCCCCCGAACTGCACGCCGAATTTGTGCGCCTGCACGCCAGATGTGCGGCGTATATCGGCCCCAGGGCATGACGAGGAAAAGCCTGTCCTGGCTGTCTATCATGACGGCACATGACACGCGGACGCCCCAGAAAAAACGCTGGCACCCCACCCCCAAAAATGGAGGAGGTGCTGTGGAATACCGCCGACCAGTTGCGCGGCCACATTGACGCCGCCGAGTACAAGCATGTGGTGCTGCCACTGATCTTCCTGAAGTTTGTCAGCGATTCGTTCAAGTTGGCCCAGGACGAGGTCGCGGCTGACCCTGAAGGGCTGCCCGAAGACCGCGACGAGTACACCATGCGCGGTGTGTTCTGGGTGCCGCCCGAAGCGCGCTGGGACACGCTGAAGGCCGCCGCGAAGCAGGACAATATTGGCCAACTGATTGACGGAGCGATTGCCGCCATTGAGCGCGACAACAAGCCTTTGAAGGGCATGCTGCAGCAAAACTTCGCCCGGCCCAGCCTGCCGCCGCGCGTGCTGAGTGGCCTGATTGACGAAATCAGCCGCTATGGCGAGGGCGGCACGGTGAAGAATCTGAGCGACGCGCCCAGTGACCTGTTCAGCGCTGAAGGGGCCACCGAACCCGAGAAAAAGACCGACCTGCTGGGCGAGGTGTACCAGTACATGCTCAAGCGCTTTGCCGCCGCCGAGGGCAAGCTGGGCGGCGAGTTCTACACCCCCGACAGCGTGGTGCTGACCCTGGTGGAACTGCTGGCCCCATTCAGGGGCCGCGTCTACGACCCAGCGTGCGGATCGGGCGGCATGTTCGTGAGGGGCGAGGAGTTTGTCGAGGAACACAAGGGCGCTTACGACGTCAACAAGTCCCCCCGCGAGAACATCAGCATTTACGGGCAGGAAAGCAACCACACCACCTGGAAGCTGGCGCGCATGAACCTCGCCATCCGCCGGATTGAGGCCGATATTCGCCACGGCGACACCTTCCACCACGACCTGCACCCGGACCTGCGCGCCGACTACGTGCTGGCGAACCCACCCTTTAACGTGAGCAACTGGGGCGGCCCCATGAGCGGCGACCCCCGCTGGCGCTACGGCACTCCGCCGGCCAGCAACGCCAACTATGCGTGGCTGCAACACATCCTGTACCACCTCGCCCCGCACGGCACCGCCGGGGTGGTGCTGGCCAACGGGTCTTTAAGCAGCAACCAGAGCGGCGAAGGCGAGATTCGGCGCAACATGATTGCCCACGACAAGGTGGACTGCATTGTGGCCATGCCGGGGCAGCTGTTCTACACCACGCAGATTCCCGTGTGTCTGTGGATTCTGGCGAACAACAAGGAAAACGGCAAAGGGCAGGAAGGCCGCCCCCTGCGCGACCGCAGCGGCCAGACGCTGTTTATTGACGCCCGTGAACTGGGCTACATGAAAAGCCGGGTGGAGCGCGACCTGAGCAGCGAGGACCGCGCCCGCATTGTGGCCGCCTACCACAACTGGCGCGGCGACGGAGACGGTGAATACGAGGACGTTCCCGGCTTCTGCAAGGCCGCCACCATCGACGACATTGAGAAACACGGCTGGGTGCTGACGCCGGGGCGCTATGTGGGCAGCGCCGCCAAGGCAGAGGACGCCGAGCCATTTGGGGAAAAGATGGCGCGACTGAGCAAGGAATTGCACACGCAGTTTGAGGAAAGCGACCGCTTGCAGGCTGTGATTAAAGCGAATCTGGAACGGCTGGGCTATGGGGGCTGAGCTGGCCCTGCCCGCCGACTACGCCGAGTTGCTGGGTGATCTGAAGGCGCACATTCACAGCGCGCAGACGCGAGCAGCGCTCGCCGTCAACCGGGAGCTGGTGGTGCTGTACTGGAGACTCGGGCAGGCCATCCTTTATCGTCAGGGGCAGGCCGGGTGGGGCGCGAAGGTCATTGACCGGCTCTCGGAGGACCTGCGGCGCGAGTTTCCCGAGATGAAGGGGTTCAGCGCCCGCAATCTGAAGTACATGCGGGCCTTTGCCGCTGCCTGGCCGGACGCGGCGTTTGTGCAGCAGGTTGCTGCACAATTGCCCTGGTTCCACAACGTCGTCCTGCTCGACAAACTCAGCGATCCGCAACAGCGCGAGTGGTACGCCCGCGCGGCCATTCAACATGGCTGGAGCCGGAACGTGCTGGTCCACCAGATCGGCACGCGCCTGCACCTGCGGCAAGGGCAGGCCGTCACCAACTTTGACCGCGCCCTGCCCGCCCCACAGTCCGAACTGGCGCGGCAACTGCTGAAAGACCCGTACACCTTCGACTTCCTGAGCCTGGGGGCCGAGGCGCACGAGCGCGATCTGGAACGCGGGCTGCTGGGCCATCTGCGCGACTTCATGCTGGAGCTGGGTGTGGGCTTTGCCTTTGTGGGCAGCCAGTACCACCTGGAAGTCGGCGGCGAGGACTTTTACCTGGACCTGCTGTTTTACCACCTGCGGCTGCGCTGCTACGTGGTCATTGAACTCAAGATCGGAGAATTTAAGCCCGAATACGTGGGCAAGATGAACTTTTACCTGGCCGCCGCCGACGACCTGCTGCGCCACCCCGACGACGCCCCCAGCATCGGCCTGCTGCTGTGCCGCACGCACAACCGCGTGGTGGCGGAATACGCCCTGCGCGGTGTGGATAGGCCCCTGGGGGTCAGCACGTATGAACTGGCCGGGAGCCTGCCGCCGGAGTTGAGGGGCCAACTGCCCAGCATCGAGGAACTGGAAAGGGTATTGGAAGGGTTAGGGAGTGGGAATTATGGGGAGTGAGTGGCGGGAAATGACATTGGGTGACGTTTTGACTCTACAAAGGGGTCATGATCTCCCTAGTCAAAAACGTTCATCAGGCAGTGTGCCCATAGTCTCTTCATCGGGTATTTCCGATTATCACAATAGCGCTGCCGCTTCTGGTCCTGGCGTAGTTACAGGACGATACGGCACTATCGGCGAAGTCTTCTACATTGAAGGTGATTACTGGCCACTCAATACTACTCTCTATGTGAAAGACTTTAAGGGCAACCACCCTAAGTTTGTCTACTATCTCCTAAAAACCATCGATTTTCACCAGTTCAATGATAAAAGTAGCGTTCCCGGAGTAAACAGGAATCATGCTCATCAGGCCAGGGTATCCATTCCTCATCCTGACACTCAGCGCCAAATCGCCGCCATTCTCTCCGCCTTTGACGACAAGATCGAACTCAACCGGCAGATGAACCGCACGCTGGAGCAGATGGCCCGCGCCCTGTTCAAAAGCTGGTTTGTGGACTTTGACCCGGTACGGGCCAAGATGCGGGGCGAGCAGCCGGAGGGCATGGACGCGGAAACGGCGACCCTGTTTCCAGACGAAATGGAAGAGGTGGACGGGCGGGAAGTCCCGAGGGGGTGGAGGGTTGGAACAGTTGGCGACATTGCTCAACAGACGAAGGAGCAAATTGACCCAAGCATTCAGCCCGACGCCAGATTTGCGCACTTCAGCATTCCTGCATTCGACGCTGAAAACCGACCAACCCTTGAGCGCGGTTCAGCGATCAAGAGTAATAAGTTCCTTATTCCAGAGGGCGCTGTTCTGGTTTCCAAACTGAACCCAGCTACGCCACGTATCTGGGATACCGACAAGGTGGCAGATGCAGACTTCAAAGTGTGCTCAACAGAATTTATCCCGCTGATTGCCCGCCAGAGCGAATTCTATCCGCTGCTCCTTACGGCTCTGAAAGATGAGTCCTTCTCAAAATCCCTGGCGGAACAAGCGTCTGGAACCTCAAATAGTCACCAGCGCGTGCGCCCTGCTGACATCATCACTGCCCCGATGATGCTGCCTCCTAGTGACGTTGCTGTTGCGTTTGGCAGACTGACTATCCCCATTCTCGGACACATGAAATACAACATTCGCGAATCCGCCCACCTCTCCTCCATCCGCGATACGCTGCTGCCTCGGCTGCTCTCGGGGGAAGTGGATGTGAGTGGGTGGGAGGGAATCCAATAATGCCTGTTCCAGCATGGGTATATGGACCGTTCGAGCTTCTCGTTCATGCAGAGACCCACTATCGGGCTGCGGGGGATTTTGATCGCCGAATGGCGCTAATTAGTTACGACAATTCTATCGAAGTATCGGTTATGAATTACCTTTCTTTGAACGACATCCTGCGCGGTGGACGGCAATACACCAGAGCCCAGAAATCACAATGGATGGACAATTATTTTCATACAAAGCTAGACTTTATAGAGCATGAGTGTCGCGGGAGAAATATCCCAATTCTACACGACAAACAGCACATGACATACTATCATTCTATAAGAAATGGGCAATATCATGATGGGCAAGCAGCGGTTCCAACAAATGAGGTCTTGAGCGGCGTTAGAAGTGCTGCTATGTGGGTCTTTGGAATGTTGTATGACATTCAGGATGTTCAGTCCGAGGTAGACGCACGCATCTCGCAACTTGACCCGCACCACGACTTACCGAACAAAAGTGATGAGTACGATATGTTGCTTGATGATGAATTTGGCGTCATATCCTTCGGAGATACTTCTTTTTATGCCAGCGACCTCCTTTTCTCGTTTGACCGAATTGCCTATAGAGACTTGGCGCTAGCCATTCAGGCGCGGCGGAATGGTCAGGGCCTGGAAAATGAGTAGTTATAACGAATCCACCGTTGAACTTGCCGCCTTGGAGTGGCTGAGTCAGCTTGGCTTCTCGTACGAGTCTGGAGCGGATATTGCGCCGGGTGAGTCTAGAGCCGAACGGGACTCCTTCTCTGAAGTCCTATTGGTAGACCGCTTGCGCGCGGCCCTGCATCAGCTCAACCCTGCCGCTTCCGCCCCGGCGGTGGCCGAAGCGGTGCGGCTGCTGGCCAACCCGGAACTGCCGCCTAATCTGCCCCACGCCAACCGCGAACTGCACGCCCTGATCGTGGGCGGCGTGCGCGTGGAACTGCCCGACGGGCTGGGCGGCACGCGGGCCGAGCACTTGCAGGTTATTGACTTCGCCCAGCCGTCTCGTAACTCGTTCCTGGCGGTTAACCAGTTCACGGTGGTGGACGGGCCGGTGAACCGCCGCCCGGACGTGGTGCTGTTTGTGAACGGCCTGCCACTGGTGGTGCTGGAATTCAAGAACACGCGCGACGAACAGGCCACCATTGAAAAGGCATTTGCGCAGCTTCAGACCTATCAGGACCAGTTGCCCCGCCTGATGGCTTATAACGCCCTGCTGGTGATCTCGGACGGCACACACGCGCGGCTGGGGGTGCTGGGAGCGCCATTCGAGCGTTTCCAGCCGTGGAAGACGATCACAGGGCGCGAGGTGCTGCCCGAAAGCCTGGAAACGCTGCTGAAGGGCGCGCTGGCCCCGGCTGTGCTGCTGGACCTGCTGCGGCATTTCATTGTCTTTGAACTGGACGGCCCGCAGGTCACGAAGAAGGTGGCGGCGTACCACCAGTACCATGCGGTGCTGCGGGCCGTGCAGAAAACGGTGGAGGCCTCCGCAGAAGGCGGCAGCCGCAAGGGCGGGGTGGTGTGGCACACCCAGGGCAGCGGCAAGAGCCTGAGCATGGTGTTCTTTGCGGGCAAGCTGGTGGTGCAGCCCCAGTTGCAGAACCCCACCCTGGTGGTCCTGACCGACCGCAACGACCTGGACGACCAGCTGTTCGGCACCTTCAGCCGCTGCGCCGACCTGCTGCGGCAAGTGCCCGTGCAGGCCGACAGCCGCGCCAAGCTGCGCGAGGAACTGGGCAGCCGGGCGGCAGGCGGCGTGATCTTTACGACCATTCAGAAGTTCATGCCCGAGGATAGGGGCGACACCTTCCCCACCCTGTCGGAGCGCGCCAACGTGGTGGTCATTGCCGACGAAGCGCACCGCAGCCAGTACGGCCTGGACGCAAAAACCAACGCGAAAACCGGCGAAATCTCCTACGGCTTTGCCAAGCACATCCGCGACGCCCTGCCGAACGCCACCTTCCTAGGCTTTACCGGCACGCCTATTGCCCTGAAAGACGCCGACACCCGTAAGATTTTCGGTGAATACATTGATGTGTACGACGTACAGCGTGCGGTAGAGGACGGCGCCACCGTGCCCATCTACTACGAGGCGCGCCTCATCCGCATCAAGCCCGAGAACACGGTGTGGGACACGCTGGACACCGAATTCGACACCATCACCGAGCACGAGGAAGTGGCCAGCCGCGAGAAGTTAAAAAGCAAATGGGCGGCCCTGGAAGCGCTGGTGGGCGCCCCAGAGCGCATCCGCCTGGTGGCGGCCGATCTGGTGGCGCACTTTGAAGCGCGGCAGGAGGTCATGCCGGGCAAAGGCATGATCGTGGGCATGTCGCGGCGCATCTGCGTGGCTCTGTACGACGAGATCATCCGCCTGCGCCCACACTGGCAGGGTGACGGCGACTTGGAGGGCGTGGTCAAGGTGGTCATGACCGGCGACGCCACCCAGGAGCGCGAGTGGCAGCGGCACATCCGCAGCAAGCCTCGCAACGCGGCCATTGCCGATCACTTCCGCAAGGCGGACAGCCCCCTGCAACTGGTGATCGTGCGCGACATGTGGCTGACCGGGTTTGATGTGCCCAGTCTGCACACCATGTACCTCGACAAACCGATGCAGGGCCATAACCTGATGCAGGCGATTGCCCGCGTGAACCGCGTGTTCGGCGGCAAGCAGGGCGGGCTGGTGGTGGACTACCTGGGGCTGGCCAGCAGCCTGAAAGAAGCCCTGCGCATCTATACGGAATCGGCGGGACAGGGCGAGCCCACCCGCAACTTTGAAGCAGCCCTGGACATCATGCAGGAGAAGCTGGACGTGGTCCGCGGCATCCTGCATGGCTTCGATTACAGCGACTTTGCCGCCGCCAGCCCTGCCGAACGCGTGCGGCTGATTGCCGACGGTCAGGACTTCGTGATCGGCAAGCGGCAGGCCGTCAAGGAGCGCTTCATTCGTGAAGTTCTGGCGCTGGGGCAGGCGTACGCCCTGGCCGTGCCGCACCCCGACGCCCTGGAACTGCGCGAGGAAATCGTCTACCTGCAAACGGTGCGGGCGGCCTTGAGTAAGGGGGAAACGGTGGAGCGCCGCCAGGCCCGCCACGACGTCAACCACGCCGTGCAGCAACTGGTGGAACGGGCGGTAGCGCCCGACGGCGTGGTGGACGTGTTCCAGGCGGCCGGCCTCAAGCGGCCCGATCTCTCCATTCTGTCGGACGGCTTTCTGGAAGAAGTGCGTCACCTGCCGCAGCGGAATCTGGCGGTGGAACTGCTCGAACGCCTGCTCAAAGATGAAATCCGCACCCGCTCGCGCCGCAACGCCGTGGAATCTCAGAAATTCAGCGACAAGCTGGAAGAAGCCATTGCCCGCTACCAGAACCGCAGCATTGAAGCGGCGCAGGTCATCGAAGAATTGCTGGACATGGCCCGCGAGTACAGAGAGGCACAGGCGCGCGGTGAGAATCTGGGACTGTCTCAGGATGAAATCGCCTTTTACGATGCGCTTGGGGTCAGTGACAGCGCAGTGCAGGTCATGGGCGACGCCGTGCTGTACGAGATCGCCCGGGAAATTGCAGCCACGGTGCGGCGCAACGTCACGATTGACTGGGCGCTGCGGGAACAGTCCCGGGCCAAGCTGCGCCTGATGGTCAAGAAGGTGCTCAAACGCTACGGCTATCCGCCTGAGAAGACCGACGATGCCAGCGCCTTGGTGCTGAAACAGGCCGAACTCATGGCCCAGTCTGCCAATTCCGACCGCTACACTAGCCCATGACCCCCGACGGCCCGCTTCCCACCACCGCCGATCTGGCCCAGGGCAAGGCGTATCCGGGCCACGGCGTCACCGTCTACTACGACGCCCAGCGCTGCGTGCATGTGGCCAACTGCGTGCGCGGCCTGCCCGAGGTGTTCCGGCCCCAAGAGCGGCCCTGGATTCAGGTGAAGAACGCCGACCCCCAGGCCATCGCCGCCGTGGTCCGCACCTGCCCCACTGGCGCGCTGCACTACGCTCTGGACGGCGAAAGCCCCGAGGCGCCCCAGCAGCCCACCACCATTACCCCGTTGCCCGACGGCCCCCTGGTGCTTCGCGGCAACCTGACCCTCCACACCCCCGGCGGCGAGGTGCGCGACGTGCGCGCGGCGCTGTGCCGCTGCGGCCAGAGCGAGAACAAGCCCTACTGCGACGGCACCCACGCGAAGGTGGGCTGGACCAGTGGAGAGGGATGACCGCAGAACCCACGCCACTGATGCACGTCTATCTGTCGGTGATGGGCGACTTTGACCCAGATGAATTCACGGTGCGCGTGGGCCTGACGCCGACCCGGTCGTGGCGGCGGGGCGAACGTAGCGCCGTGGACCCCCGCTTTGCTGGCCGCACGGTGCCCGTCTGCGACCATTGGGCCTTTGGCCTGCCAGAACAGCCAGCATTTTATCTGGAGCCGCTGGTCGAAGAAGTGCTGGCCGAAACAGAGGGGCAACTCAACGTGCTGGGGCAGGCCGTGACCGACCTGGGGCTGAATCTGGAACTGGTTGTGGTGGCGAAATGGGACCCTGCGACCACCTCTAGCCCAGCTCTTCACCTGAATGGCCAGCAAATGGCCCGCCTGGGCGCCATTGGTGCGGCACTGGACATTGACCTTTACGCTGATCCATAACTTGACGCTTCGTCTGCCCCCTGAAGCCGACCCCGGCCCCCTTTCCGTCCCCTGGACGTAAACTGCGCTATGACCGCACACAACATCCCCGACCTCATTCGCAAGAAGCGCGACGGCCAGACGCACACGCGCGCCGAACTGGAACAGCTGGTCCTGGGCTACACCCGGGGCGAGGTGCCCGACTACCAGATGAGCGCGTGGCTGATGGCCGTGTTTCTGCGCGGCATGGCCGAACAGGAAACCGCCGACCTGACGATGGTGATGGCCGAGAGCGGCGACCTGATGAACCTGGGCACGCTGGAACGCACGGTGGACAAGCACTCCACCGGCGGCGTGGGCGACAAGACCAGCCTGATCCTGACCCCCATGCTGGCCGCCCTGGGCCTGACCGTGGCCAAGATGAGCGGGCGCGGCTTGGCCCACACCGGCGGCACCATTGACAAGCTGGAAAGCATTCCCGGCTGGAGCCCCGAGCTGGAAGAAGAGCCCTTCCTGCGCCAGGCGCGCGAGATTGGTCTCGCCCTGGTGGGCCAGAGCAAGGACCTCGCCCCCGCCGACGGCAAGCTGTACGCCCTGCGCGACGTGACCGCCACCGTGGACTGCCTGCCCCTCATTGCCAGCTCCATCATGAGCAAGAAGCTGGCCTCCGGGGCGCACACGGTGGTGCTGGACGTGAAGGTGGGCGCCGGGGCGTTCATGCGCACACTGGACGACGGCCGGGGGCTGGCGCGCGCCATGGTGGACATTGGCACCCGCGCCGGGCGGCAGGTGCGCGCGGTCCTCACCGACATGGACACGCCCCTGGGCCACATGGCGGGCAACAGCCTGGAAGTGCAAGAAGCCCTGGACACCCTGCGCGGCCAGGGGCCCCACGACCTCACCGAACTGTGTGTGGCCCTGGCGGTGGAAGCCCTGGCCGCCCACGGCGAGGATGAGGCCCAGGCCGAAGCCCGCGCCCGCCAGACCCTGCAGGACGGCAGCGCGCTTGAGCGGTTCCGTGCCTTCGTGGCCGCGCAGGGCGGCGACGCCAGCTATGTGGACGACCCGGCGAAGTTCGACGTGGCCCCTGGCCGCGCGGACGTGACCGCCCCCACAGCCGGCTTCGTGGCCCGGGTGGACGCCCTGGGCGTGGGCCGCGCGGTGCTGGCCCTGGGCGGCGGCCGCGAGCGCAAGGGTGAGGCCATTGACCACGGCGTGGGTGTGGAACTGCTGAAAAAACCCGGCGAGGCGGTGGCGGCGGGCGAGGCCGTGCTGCGCATCTACCACCGAGACGGGCGCGGCCTGGACACCGCCCAGCAGTTGCTGAGCGCCGGCCTGGAGATCAGCGAGGCCGCCCCCGAAGCCGAGCCGCTGATTCTGGACCGCGTGAATTGAGGAGGCCGTAAGCCATGAGCTGTGGGCCATGAGCCATGAGGGAGGACCGGGGAGGGTGGCCCGGTCCTCCGCGCTTTCAGGGCAGGTCAATGGTGCGGACAGTGTGCAAGCGTGGCGAGTGGTCCATGGAAGAAAGGTCGTCTGGCACGCCCCACTCCCGACCTCTGCTGCGCAGCTCTACGAGTCCCCCACGAGGGGGAGGAGAGAAACAGCGTGTTGGTCAGGCTGTCCTTTGTGGACTGCTGAAAGTGTCCGCACCATTGTCAGGTGCGCCCGTGTGGCTCTGCCGGCGCCGGGGAAGAACGGCCCCACCTCCCCCCAGCGCTCAAAGCCCATGGCTCATGGCCCAAAACCCCTTTACGGCACCCGCAGCGCCTTGCAGTTGTCGCCGGGGAAGCGGGGGGGCGGGGCGGTACTGGACACAATGACTTTTTCGGTCTTGCCCACGTAGCCCTCGCAGCGGGCCAGCTGTTCTAAGTACGCCGGATCGTTGGCGGCGCGGATGGCGTCTTGCAGCACCTGCCGGTCCTGTTCCAGCGCCGCGACGCGCGCCAGGGTCTGGCGGGTTTCGGCCGACCACGTCACGCTGCGGTACACCATGTGCCCCAGTTGAAAGCTCATTTGCACGATGCCCAGGGCCGCAAGCACACTGGCCACCATCATGCTCAGGGGCAGGCGCTGCACGCGCCGCCACCAGGCGCGCCGCGCCGGGCGCGGGGGTGGGGGCGCGTCGGTCACGCCCGGCAGAATAGTGCATGGGGCCTGGGCTGCATGAGCCTGGAAGCGTGGCGCCCAGCGGTCCAAACAGCCGGTGCGCCCACCGGTACACTGGGCCGCATGATGGGGAACACTGAACAGGGCGCTGCCTCGCCGCGCGTGCCCGCGCTGAACTGGCAAGACGCCCACCGCACCCAGATTCAGCTGCGGTACGGCGATCTGGACGCCATGGGCCACGTGAACAACGCCCGCTACGCCGAGTTTCTGGAGGTGGCCCGCCTCGCCCTGGCCGCCGAGTTGGGCATTGAACTGGCTGGGCGCTCGGTGCTGGCACGGCTGGAACTGGACTACGTGCGCGACATCCGCCCCGGGCAGCAGGTGCTGATCGAGACGCTGGTGGAGCGCACCGGCCGCACCAGCTGGACCAGCGTGTCGCGCATTCTGGCCGATGGCGTGCCCTGCGCCTTTTCGCGCTCCGTGGTGGTGCGGGTGGACGACCAGGGCCGCCCCGAACCGCTGCCCGAGGACCTGAAAGCCCAGGTTGCCCCCTGGCTGGTCCGGGCATGACCCATTTTGAAGACCGGGTGTTGTACCAGGGCGACCCCTGGGTGCGCCTGGACACCCTGCCCCGCCTGCTGGCCGAGGGCTGGCGGCGCACCCTGTCCGCCGGCGGGGTGGTGAGTGTGGTGCGCACCCCGTTTCAGTGGTCCATGGGCAGCCCGGTCATTGAAATCGAAACCGGCGGCTACATGGGCGATGTGGGCCTGTACGTGCCCGAGGTGCAGCTCCCTGAAGCCCTGGTCCTGCTGGGCCTGAACGACGAGGGCGACGGCGCCGACGAGGGCTAGGCCAGCACTCCGCTGGTCCCCCGGCCGCCACCTGGGCTCCCCCGCCCCTATCCAGAGGAGCCCTGAGCGCCCGGAAAGCGCTTCAGCTAAAGTTCGGAGAAGTTTTTTTCGCCTGCCCCCTTCCCGCCTGTTCGCCGCGCCACGCGGCGCTTCTCCCCAGCCCGGAGCCTCCATGAGTTCACCGTTCTCCCCAGAGCAGATCAGCATTGGTATTGATGTCGGCGGCACCAAGATCGCCAGCGGCGTGCTGCGCGGCGACGAGCTGCATGACCCCCATGTGGTGCCCACCCCCGAAACCGGCTGGAAGGCCGTGCTGGACGCCATTGCCGGCGAGGTTCAGCGCCTGCAGGAACACCACCCCGAAGCCCGCCTGATCGGCGTGGGCATTCCCGGCCCCCTGAACGCCGACCGCACCCGCGTGAAGTTCGCGCCGAACATCTACGGCTTTACCGATGTGCCGCTGGTGGACGGCCTGCGTGACCGCCTGGGCCAGCGCGTGGTGCTGGAAAACGACGCCAAGGCCGCCGCCCTGGCCGAGGCCCACCTGGGCGCCGCCCGGGGCGCCGAGAGCAGCATCTACGTGACGGTCAGCACCGGTATTGGGTCGGGCATCGTGCTGAACGGTCGCATCTGGCGCGGGCGGCACGGTATTGCGGGCGAGATCGGCCACGTGACCGCGCTGCCCGGCGGCCCGGTGAGCGGCACCGGGCTGGACGGCGCGCTGGAAGCGGTGGCCAGCGGCACCGCCATCGCCCGCGACGCCAGTTACGCCCTGAACCGCGAGGTCACCACCGCCGAGGCCTTTGCCCTGGCCCAGCAGGGCCACCCTGGCGCCCGGCGCGTGGTGGCCCAGGCGCTGCGGCACATCGGCATGGCCCTGGCCGACCTGCAGAAGATTCTGGACCCCGAAGTGTTTGTGCTGGGGGGCGGCGTGGCCAGCGTGGGCGACTACTTCTTCCACGGCGTGCAGGCCGCCGCGGATGAGTACGCCCAGGGCTTTGCGCCGGTCACCATCCGCCGCGCGCAACTGGGCGGCAATGCCGGTGTGATCGGCGCGGCCCTGGCGGCGCGGCACGGGTAAGCGCCTGCCAGGAGGCCCCGTGAACCCCGACGCCCTGCTCGGCGCTGCCGAAGCTTACGCCCGGCCCTTTTATGCTGAAGCCCACCGCGCCTACCACAACGCCGCCCATGTGGAGGCGGTGCTGGGCGCCCTGGGTTCGCGGGGCGTGCTCTCCCCTGCCCTGGCGCTGGCGGTCTGGGGGCACGACCTGATCTATGACCCGCGCGCGAGGGACAACGAGGCCCGCAGCGCGGAGGTCTTTGGGGCGTGGTTGGCCGGTCAGGGCGCGCCTACTGATCTGGTGGCCCAGGTGCGCGCCCTCATTCTGGCCACCCAGCACCGGGCCTTGCCGGCCACGCGCGAGGAGGCCCTGCTGGTAGACGCCGATCTGGGCATTCTGGGCGCCAGCCCGGCCAAATTCGCCGCCTATGACGCGGCCATTCGCCAGGAGTACCGCCATGTGCCCGGGCCGCTGTACCGCATGGGGCGGCGCAAGGTGCTGCAGGGGTTCCTGAACCGCAGTCGCATCTACACCACCCCGGAATTCGCGGGGTTGGAAGAACAGGCACGGGCGAATCTGGCCGGGGCCCTCGCCCGGCTGTGAGGGCGCAATGGGCGGGCGCCTGGCCGCGTCCCCGTCAGTGCCCGCCCCCTGCCTCCGGAACAGCCAGGGCCAGTTCCTGTGCCCAGTCAGAGCCGCACGCAGGGAGAAAATGAGCCATGTTCGGCTGCGCTGTCCCGGTGACGTCCCACCACAGGGCCTCCTGACCCCGCAGGTGGTACAGGCCGCCGCCGTACTCCAGGCTAAGCTCTGGGGCCAGCTCGCGCAGCCGGAGGCGCAACTGGTGAAACTGATTGCGCCCTTTGGTGCGGTCCAGATCACCAAACACATCCCGCAGAATCAGTTCCAGGGAACGCGGCCCAAAGTGCAGCAGGTAGGCCAGCACCTCCACACCCCGCCGCACCCCCAGGCGCACCACCCTGTCGCCGCGCATCAGGTCGGCCCGGTTCAGGGTCAGCAGGCGCAGCGCTGGGGGCTGTACGGCGGGCCCCAGCAGGGCGGGGTCACCTGGGCGCAGCTGGGCCGCCAGGTCCGGCAGCAGGTGCCAGCTGCGCGCCAGCATGGCGGGGTGCCCGGCGGCACGCATCAGGGCACGCAGGTGCTCCAGCTCGCGCGCCAGGGCCTCGGGGCCCAGGTGACGCGCCGCTTCGCAGGCATGCAGCTGCATGTCGCGTTCATCGGGCCGCTCGGCCCGCTGGGCCAGCTGGTCGCGCGCGGCGTGCAGGGTCTGCAGGGCCGCTTCTGGCGTCAGGTGCCCCAGGCGCAGCCGAACCGACGCGCCGTAGCCCAGCACCAGTGAGCGCATCCCCCGGGAACCGGCGAGCACCTCGGCCCGGGCCAGCGCCCGCAGGGCCGTGTCTGGCGCGCCCAGGTGCGCGGCGAGCAGCGCCACGCGCAGGTACGCCTTGACGGCCTGCAGCGCATTAAAGTCGCGCTCCGCGTCCTGTGCGGCCTGCTGGTTGACGGCCAGGGCGGCGCTCAGGTCGCCCTGAAGCCACAGCAGATCGGCCTGCAGCCGCTGCCACGTGCGCCGGGCCTGGGCCGTGTGCACCTGCGTGCGCAGGTACAGGATCAGGGCCCGGGCGTCTTCAAGGCGGCCCAGTTGCAGCAGCACCCGCGCGCTGTTGACCAGATGGTAGGGGTAACCGTACACCGGCAGCTCGCCCAGCTGCTCCAGCAGATGCAGCGCGCGGTGATCCTCGCCCAACTGCTCATAGGTGACAGCCAGGGTGATCTGACACCAGGGCAGCACCACGGCGCGCTGCGGCAGGCCATTGGCAATGCGGCAGGCCAGCCGCGCGTCGGGCAGGGCCGCCTCAAAGGAATCGAGATCGCTGCGCAGTTCGGCGCGCAGGCGGTAGGCGTAGGCCTGGTCCTGGGCCGGCAACGCCGCGATGTCCAGCAGCTGCAATTCTTGCCAGGCGTCCTCTTTTCGTTCGGTCAGGCTGTAGGTCCGGGCCAGATCAATGCGCGCGGCAGCCGCACCCTGGGCAATGGCGCGCTCAAGCGTCTGCTCCGAGGCAATGACGTCGCCCAGCAGCCGGTGGGCAATGCCCAGCACCCGCAGGTCCTCGGCGGTGGGCGCGCTGGCGCTGGCCATCAGGTCGCGCACCAGGGCCGCGTCGCCCAGGGCCAGGCACTCTTCCAGGGCGCTGAGCAGCTGCACCTCGGGGAAGTGCCGTTTAAACGCGGCCCGCACCGCCTTTAAACGGTCTGTCAGCGCCCCCTCCTTAACGTGGTCTTCAGAAAGACGGAAGCGAAGTCCGTCCACAGGAGGCGACATGCGGAGCGCGCGATCACTGCTGGTCATGCTGGTAGGGCTTTCGGTCATAAGTTGGGCATCGGCAGAGGAGAAAGGGGACTCGGGACCGTGTGTGAAGCCGCGTCTTCCGGCGCCTGCAGTCATGGTAACCACGCCAGCGGCTCCCCACACGCCACTTTGCCGGGCCTTTCTGGAGCAAACTGCACTATGCTGACCGCCAGTCCAAGAACATCCAAACCTCGCCTGCTGTTGCCCCTGGTGGCCGGCGCCCTGCTGGTGGGTGCGGCCACCGGCGCCTACCTGCTGACGCGGCCTCCCGCGCAGCGTGGCGACGACTCAAAGTCCATAGCCATTGCGACCAGTCAGCTCGCAGCAGATTTCGAGCAATCCAGGCAAACCGTTCCACGGCATGAAGGCCAGCAGTTAGCACGCCTGAACTTTCCCGTGAGCCCGGGCTTCAAGGCGCCGGACTGGACTCGGCCCATGCTCCTGACCTTCGGCACTGAGTTTGCTCCGCAAGTGAAAGCGCTGCATGGTGTGCTCAAGGGCCGGATTCAGCTCGTTCATGTGGTGTATCACCCGGTCAACGAGTTCAACACCCCTGCTGCCGACCGACAGCTTCAGGAGTTTGACCGGTCCGTGGCGCTTCTCGACACCACGCAGCCTGATACACCAGACCCCCAGCCACTGCTCGACCAGGCAGGAATTCACCGCGCTGGCTACGCGTTCCTCCTCGATGATCAGCAGAAAATTCTCTACAGCAGCAACACCATTGGTCTGGGCACTGAAGACGTCGTGCGGGCTGTCAATGCCTATGTGCAAGGCGGCGCGGGCGCTGTTCGCCCTAATCCAGAGCAGCCTCTGACGCCAGGCGAATCATTGCTGGGCCGAGCAAAATCAATCAACCTTCCCCCCATGCTCGTGACAGAACTCAAACGGCCAACAAGCCTGCTGTTTTTCTCCAGTCCAAGCTGTGATGTCTGTGTTCCCTGGAAAGAAGCTGCGGCCCCGTATATACGTCGTTGGAAGGCGGCAGGATACGGCGTGATGTTTGTGCAGGCCGATCAACCCAAGCTCCAAGTTGAACGGGCGCCCGATGGCTCGGTCAACGTTCAGGATGCAAAAACAAACGCCCTGGAACGTTCGCAACTCTTCCGGGCTTGGAACGTCAGAACCTTTCCCAGCCTCTATTTGCTCGACCACGGTAAACTTATTGGCAATACGCCGTTCCTTGCGCTTAAGACCAAGAATGCTGAGTACTATGACCTTCAGTTCCGTACCGCCGATCAACTGCTCTCCAAGTTGAAGGACTAAACAACCAGGTCACGTGCGTGTGTTCACGCTGACAAAGGATTTTTATGAAAAATACTGTTCGCCGCTTTGTTACCGTCGCTGCTCTTTCTGTCGCCTTCGCACCTCTTGCCAGCGCTGCGTGCTCTGGCTACGTTGTCCAGTCGTCGTGTTCTCGGTGTGGGTTTCTCTGGCTGTCCAAATATCCCTGGAAAAAAGTGACCTACTACAGCAGTAATCCCGATGGCAGCTGCAAAACTTCGACCGAAGACCTATTTAACGGCGATTGCGGCACCTGCTGATCACGCTCTAAAAGTCAGGGAATACACCTTTTCGGTGTATTCCTGCTTCAGCTATCTCTGTTGTCCCGGTTTGAAATCTTTCAGGTGTTCTTTTGCAGATACCCGCCAAGATCGAAATGAGAGAGCTGCGCCATAGAGAGGGGCTATTCCGGGCTTCTTGTATCTGGTAAGTCAAAGGAGCCTCCTCTATGCGACATCAATCCTCTGTGCTCTTCTGGCTGAGCCACCTCTTGATCGGCGGCCTGCTGCTGCTGATCACCAACCTGCTGGCTTCGCCGCTCCGGGCGCAATTGGCACTGGAGCGCCAACCTGACTTCCCCACTGGGCTGGTGGTGCTCTCGCCGCAGGGCATGGTCCCGCCCGCCACCCGCGCGCAGCGGCAAGCGGCGCGCGCCGCGCTGGCCCGGCTGGACGCGGCCGGGAACCTGGGCTTCTGGGCCGCGCCGCAGGTCCTGGCCGGCGAGCAGCCCACCCTGCGCCTGTCCGCGTCGCTGCTGCGCTGGGGGGTGACCCCACTGGTGGCCGGTTCGGGCACGGGCCAGGGCGTGCTGGCCCTGGAAGGTGGGCCCTACCGGGTGGGCCAAGTGCTGCGCGGCGCGCAGCGGGTGCAGGGCGTGGTCAGTCTGCGCTGGCTGCCGGCCGTGTTGGGCGACGCGGCGGTGGTGCAGGTGGTGGAGCTGCGCACCCTGCGCCCCCAGGCGCTGCCCACGCTGGTGGTGCCTGCACGCCTGGGGCAAACCGAGTGGTGGACCGCCCAGGCCGCCCAGGCGTTTGGCACCGCGTACGCGGCGCTGCCCCTCCCCGAGTATCTGGGGCGCGCCACCCGCTACGTGGACGACGCCCGCGTGCGGCTGCAGCGCCTGACCGTGACGTGGCTGCTGCTGCTGCTGCTGGCGGGCCTGCTGATTCACCTCGCCGGGGTCTGGTTTGCCCAGCGCGAACGCCTGCGCATCGAGCGCATGCTGGGCCGCTCACAGCAGGCTTTTTTTGGCCGCTGGCTGCGCCTGAGCCTGAACGCCTGGGGCTGGGGGGTGCTGGGCGCCGCACTGCTGGCGGGGGCGCAGGGGGCCCTGGGCCAGTTGCCAGTGCCCTGGGCACAGGCAGCGCCGCTGTGGGGGCTGGTGCTGCTGACAGCCGTCCTGGGCAGTGTGCTGCTGGGGCTGCGCCTGCAGCGGGTGCCGCTGGGCCGCGCCCGCCTGCGCCGCTCCGGGGTCACGCTGTGGGCGGCACCTGCCCTGCTGACCGGCGCCCTGGTGCTGGGGGTGCCGCTGCTGGGCACGCGGGCGCTGCAGTTGTGGCAGCAGCAGGCCGCGGTGGTGCGCGACATTGGCGCCAACACCCTGGTGGCGATCACCCTGCCGAACGCGGCGCAGGTGCCCGCCCCCACGCGCTGCCCGGCCCAGGTGCCCTGCCTCGCGGTGGGGTGGAGCGACCTGTACCTGTGGCCGCCCAGCTTTGCGCAGGCCCAGGAGGCGGCTTTTGCAGGGGTGGGGCAGTTTGACCCCCGCGACGCGGCGGCGCTGGGGGTGCGCGCGGTGCAGGGGCGGCTGCCCCGGCCCGGACAGCGCGAGGTGGTGCTAAGCCGCGCCGCCTTCACCGCGCTGCAGCAGGTGGGCGCGGACTTTGGCGTGGGGCGCCGTCTGGACGCGGGCTTTGAGGTGGTGGGCATTGTGGACCTGCCCTCACACGAGAGCGTGACCCTCTTTGGCGGCTACCGCTTTTACGACATGGCCGTGTATGTGCCGGTGGGCGCGCCCGGGCTCGATACCCTGAACCGAGGCCAATCGGTCTTTTTGTCGCCGCTGGGGGCCAGCGCCCTGGTGATGCCGCGCCTGAGCGATGCCCAGCGCGCGCAGGTCCAGGCCCACAGGGCCGAGCTGGATGATCTGGAGCTGTACCAGCCCGCCGCCTATGCGGCGCAGGTGGCGGCGGGCACGCGCGCCTCGGTGCTGTGGCTGCTGGGGGCGCTGGGGGTGGGCTGGGTGCTGGCGGGCTTCAGCTACCACGCCGCGCTGCAGCTGGTGCTCACGCAGCGGGCCGAGGAGGTCAGCATCTGGCGGCTGCTGGGCCTGCCGGCGGCGGGGGTGCTGCGCCGGCTGGGCACCGACCTGCTGCGGGTGGTGCTGGGCACCGGTGTGGCGACGGCGCTGCTGGCGCTGGCGCTGCGGCGGGACCAAGCGGCCCTGGGGGCGGCCCTGGCACTGGGCACCCTGGCGGCGCTGCTGGTGGGCTGCGGCGCGCTGCTGCTGGCCCACCGCCGCCGCTTGGCAAAGATTCCGATTGACCGGCTGTTCCGGGAGGTGGCCTGAATGTTGACCCTTCATGACGTGACCTACGCCTACCGGCTGGGCCAGCGCGACATCCCCATTCTCAGCGGCTGCAGCTGGACCTTCGAGGCCGGCAGTTTCACGGCGATCTGCGCGCCCTCGGGCTCTGGGAAATCAACCCTGCTGAACATTCTGGGGCTGCTGGACCGGCCCACGCGCGGCACCTACCTGCTGAACGGACAGGACACTTCCCAGCTGGGCGACCGCGCCCAGAGTGCGCTGCGCGCCCGCACCCTGGGGTTTTTGTTTCAGAACTTCCGGCTGGTGCCCGACCTGAGTGTGCAGGCCAATGTGGCCCTGGCCCTGGAGATTGCGGGCTGGCCTGCCCGGGACCGGGCCGCCCGCGCCTGCGACCTGCTGGAACAGGTGGGGCTCGCGGAGCGGCTGCAGCATTTTCCACCCGAGCTCTCGGGCGGGGAGGCGCAGCGCGTGGCCCTGGCGCGCGCCCTGGCGCCGCGTCCGCAGGTGTTGCTGGCCGACGAGCCCACCGGCAACCTGGACCCCGCGAACCGCGAGCGAATTCTGGCGCTGCTCTCCGCTTTTCATGCGGACGGCGGCACCCTGGTGATGGTGACCCACGACGCGGCAGCGGCCCGCGCCGCCTCGCACCAGGTCACGCTGCAGGGCGGACAGGTGCAGCCGCTGGCCCAGGCGCCCGTGGCGGCCCCTGTCGCCGTGGGGGAGGCGCTGGTTTGATCAATGGTTCGGACAGTTTCAGCATTTCACAGAGGAGAGCCTGACAAACACGCTGTTTTTCCCCTCCCCCCTCGTGGGGGACTCGTAGAGCTGCGCAGCAGAGGTCGGGTGGGGGGCAACGAGTGGGGCGTGCCAGACGACCTTTCTTCCATGGCCCCCTCGCCACGCTTGAACACTGTCCGTACCACTGGCTGATCCAGATTCCGGGTGAACAGGTGCGGGCACTGTTCACCCGGCGCAGCGCGAGCAGGGAAAAACGGTGACCGGGCAAGGCGTGACCCAGTCGGCGCCCTCCTGATTCGCTCACAGGTTGAACGGACACCGGCGCGGTGATACGGCTTCCGGCTGATCCGTTCCAGCCCCTCCGCGTCGCTGCGGCACCTCCACGCCTCTCCGTCCCCGTTTTTCCTTCTCTGCTGCGCCGCTCTGCGAGTCCCTCTGGTCGGGTTCATCCGTTGGGGAAGAACTGATGAGCCGGAATCCTTATGAGAGCGCCTGGCGTGGTGTTGAGAGAAGAAAAGCACCCCCTCAACGCCACGGAAGACCGCTATGATCAGCGCGCTACCAGGGCGAGACCCTCGCGTCATCCATATCCATAATGCAGTGGGCCGGAAGCCCTCTCCGCCACGCGAAAAAACGCCGCCCATGGTGCTGGGCGGCGCTTTTCATCTTGCTGGGTTTCAGTCGGCGGCGGTGCCGTGGTTGCCGGCCTGAACATTCTGGCGCTGCTGCTCGGCTTTCGCCTCGATCTTCGCCTTGATCTTTTTCTGGGTGTAGCTGGCTTCGCGCTCGCGCTGGTCCAGCACACTGCGAATAAAGCGGATGTCGTCCTCGATCCCGGGAATGACCACCTGCTCCAGTGCGTTCACGCGGCGCGAGGTCTTTTTGATCTCCTCGCCGATGCGCCGCAGCTTCGTTTCGGTGGCGGCCACCTTCACGATGGCTTCCATCACGCCGCCAAAGTCGGTGGCGGCCTGAATGGTCCGCGCGCCCACGTTGATGGGGCTGAAGCCAGCGGCCTGCGCCCGCTCGGGCACGCTGATGCGGGGCACCTTCACGCCGTACAGGTTCTCAATCTGCATGTTCACGGCGTAGTCGCCGCTGCCCGCCAGGCTGAGGCTCTCCACGGCTTCCGGGCTGTCCCAGGCCTTGGCTCCGAACAGGCTGGTGTAGGCGCCCTTGCTGACACCGCTCAGCTGCTCGCGGGCGGCGAGCGCGTCCTTGACCAGCGCAAAGAACTCGCCGATCAGGGCGTCGCGCTTGCGCTTGAGCAGGTCGGCGCCGCCGGAGGCCGTTTTCAGGCTGGCCTTGCTGGCCAGCAGCGCGCTGCGGGTGGGGCTAATCTGTCCTGCCATAAATTCACCTCCTTCGTCGGTGAATGGTGATGGGTGATGGTCAAAAGTTGATGGATATTCTCTATCTCCTTTCAACCATCATCCATCAACGTTTTACATGCGGTTGCCCTTCCACATCTCGTCCATCTTGGTGCCGTAGTACTTGTCGATGGCGTCTTTGGAGATACGGGTCAGCTGGCTCTGGGGCAGCTTGGAGAGAATGCCCCAGGCCACGGTCAGGCTGTCTTCGATGCTGCGGTCCTGGTCGCCCTGGCCGATGAAGTAGGTTTCAAAGTCATCGGCAAAGCGCAGGTACAGCTTGTCGGTCTCGGTCAGCGCGTCTTCACCGGTGATGGCCACCAGCTTGCGCAGGTCCAGGCCGTTGGCGTAGGCCGCGAACAGCTGGTCGGAGATGTTCTTGTGGTCGGCGCGGGTCTTGCCCTTGCCGATGCCGTTGCCCTGCAGACGGCTGAGGGAAGGCAGCGGGTTGATCGGGGGGAACACACCCTTGGAGTTCAGGGTGCGGTCCACCACGATCTGGCCTTCGGTGATGTAACCGGTCAGGTCGGGGATGGGGTGGGTGATGTCGTCGTCGGGCATCGAGAGGATCGGCACCTGGGTGACCGAGCCGGGCTTGCCGTCCACCACGCCGGCGCGCTCGTACAGCGACGCGAGGTCGGTGTACATGTAGCCGGGGAAGCCACGGCGGCCAGGGATCTCTTCACGCGCGCCGCCGATTTCACGCAGCGCCTCGCAGTAGTTCGTCAGGTCGGTCAGGATCACCAGCACGTGGTAGCCGTGCTCGAACGCCAGGTACTCGGCGGTGGTCAGGGCCATGCGGGGGGTCAGCAGACGCTCCACGGCGGGGTCGTCGGCCTTGTTCAGGAACAGCACCGAGCGGGCCAGCGCGCCCGTGCGCTCGAACTCCTGGGTGAAGAAGCTCACTTCGCGCTGGGTCAGGCCCATCGCGGCGAACACCACGGCGAAGTCGCCTTCGTGGCCGGGCACCTTGGCCTGGCGGGCGATCTGGGCGGCCAGTTCGTTGTGCGGCAGACCCGAGCCCGAGAAGATCGGCAGCTTCTGGCCACGAATCAGGCTGGTCTGCACGTCAATGGTGGAGATGCCAGTCTGAATGAACTCTTCGGGCTTGGCGCGCGCGGCGGGGTTCATCGCCTGACCGTTGATGCTCAGGCGCTTTTCGGCCACCACGGCGGGCAGGCCGTCAATGGGGCGGCCCAGGCCATCAAAGCGGCGGCCGATCATTTCCTTGCTCACGCCCAGGCGGGCCACGTCTTCCACGAGGCTCACGCTGGCGGTGGCGAGGTCCAGGCCACGGGTCTCTTCGAACACCTGAATCACGGCGTTCTGGTCGGTCACCGAGATAACCTGACCGCCGCGCGTGCGCCCGGAGGCGTCCTTGATGTTCACGATGGCGCCGTACGCGAGGTCCGAGGCCGCGTTCACGAACAGCAGCGGACCGGAGATGTACGCGACGTCGTTGTATTCCTTCTGAAGAAGGGTCACGCTTTCACTCCCTTGAAGGTGGTGTGCAGCTCGTCCATCACGCCCTCACCGTAGGCGATGAACTCGCTTTCCGGGGTGTAGCGGGCGCGGGCCAGCTTCTCGATGACAGGGTTCTGGATGATCTCGTCGATGGTCGCGCCGTTTTTCAGGGCGGCGTCGGCCTCGTCGTAGAACTTCAGGAACATCTTCATCAGGCCGTAGTTCTTGGGCATGGAGGCCGAGGCGTCCACCGGGTCAAAGCCGTTCTGCTGCAGGAAGTCCTGCCTCAGCATGCGGCCCGTCTCGATGATCAGACGTTCGTTGTCCTGCAGGGCGTCGGGGCCCACCAGCTGCACCACTTCCTGGAGGGAGGCTTCCTGCTGCAGCAGGTTGCCGATGCGCTGGCGCAGTTCGGGGAAGTCCTGGCCCACGTTCTCGCGGTACCACTTGTCCAGGATCGGCGTGAACAGGCTGTAGGAGCCGTTCCAGTTGATCGCCGGGAAGTGGCGGCGGCGCGCGAGGCCGGCATCCAGACGCCAGAAGGCGCCGGTGATACGCAGGGTGGCCTGGGTCACGGGCTCGGACATGTCACCGCCCGCCGGGCTCACGGCGCCGATCACGGACACCGCGCCGTCTTCGCCGGCCAGGGTCTTGACGGCCCCGGCGCGCTCGTAGAAGGCCGCCAGCTTGGCGCCCAGGTAGGGCGGGTAGCCTTCTTCGGCGGGCATTTCTTCCAGGCGGGAAGAAATCTCGCGCAGCGCCTCGGCCCAGCGGCTGGTGGAGTCGGCCATCAGGGACACGGAGTAGCCCTGGTCGCGGAAGTACTCGGCCAGCGTGATGCCGGTGTACACGCTCGCTTCACGGGCGGCCACGGGCATGTTCGAGGTGTTGGCGATCAGGATGGTGCGGTGCATGAGGGGCCCGCCGGTCTTGGGGTCTTCCAGTTCGGGGAATTCCACCAGCACGTCGGTCATCTCGTTGCCGCGCTCGCCGCAGCCCACGTACACCACGATGTCGGCGTTGCCGTACTTGGCCACCGACTGCTGGGTCACGGTCTTGCCCGAACCGAAGGGGCCCGGGATCGCGGCGGCGCCGCCCATGACCAGGGGGAACAGCACATCCAGAATGCGCATCCCGGTGAGGAACGGCAGGCTGGGGTCCAGCTTCTTGGTGACGGGACGGGGCGCGCGCACCGGCCAGTAGTGGGCCAGGCGCAGCTTGGTGCCGTCTTCCAGTTCCGCGATGGTGTCGTCGATGGTGTATTCACCGGCCGGCACGACCATGCGCAGCTTGCCCGCCTTGTCGGGGGGCGTCAGGATCTTGTGGGTAAAGGAGAACTCGGGCACCGTGCCCAGGATGGTGCCGCCCTGGACGCTGTCGCCGGCCTGCACGCTGGGCGTAAAGGCCCACTTCTGGGTGCGGTTGAGGCTGCTCACTTCGATGCCGCGCGCGATAAAGTCGCCCGAGGCTTCGCGGATCTTGTCGAGCGGGCGCTGAATGCCGTCGTAGATGCCGTTGAGCATCCCCGGCCCCAGTTCCACGCTGAGGGGCAGGCCCGTGGTTTCCACCGGCTCGCCCACGGTGAGGCCCGAGGTGTCTTCGTACACCTGCACGAAGGCGGTGTTGCCGTCGAGGCGAATGATCTCGCCCACGAGGCGCTCCTTGCCCACGCGCACGATGTCGTACATCTTGGCACCGTACATGCCGTCTGCAATCACAGCCGGCCCGGCGATGCTCTGCACGACGCCCTTTTGCTGTTGCGTCATTGTGTCTCCTTCGGAGAGGGTGATGGTTGATGGTTGGCGGTCAATGGAACAGACGAAAGCCTTTGCTGGAGCCTGTTTTTTACCATTAACCTTCTTCCATCAACCATCAACGCCTCACAGTTTGATATCGAACCCAATCGTGTCGCGCACCAGTTTGCCCATGTAGGCCTTGGCGTCCACAGTGTTCGGGTTAAAAGCGTCTTTGAGGCTGGGAATGGGCAGCAGGATCGGCAGGTCGCGGCCACGCATCACGCGGGCCGTGGCGGCCTGCGGATCGGGAATCAGGCCGGTGTCCACGGCCACCAGACCGTAGTCGCCTTCCGTGATCAGGCGTTCCAGCTCGCGCTGGGCCGCCTCGGGGGTGGTGTCCACCACCTCGGCGCCGGCCAGGCGAAAGCCCGTGGCGGTTTCGTGGTCGGTCAGCACGACGACTTTACTCACCTTGCAGCTCCTTGGCCAGCTCTTCCTTGCTCAGGCCGTAGTACTTGGCGCGGCCAATCAGGCGCATGCGGGCAATTTCTTGCTCCTTGCGGCGCAGGTAGTCCAGCGCCACGCCGGGGCCCAGGGCGTCGGCCATCGCCACGTTGCGGCTGGCCTGGTCCAGGGTGCGCCGGGCAATGGCTTCGGCCGTGCCCAGGTCGGCGGCTTCGGCAATCGCCTGCAGCTCGGGGCTGCCCACGCTGTTGTCGCCGCCCGCAATGCGCAGGAAGTCGCTTTCGGTGACGTCCCGCCCGCCCGGAATGAAGTACCGGGCGTTGGGGGCGCTGCCGCGCAGCTGCCGGGCGATCAGCAGGTTGCGAATGTCAATTTCGCGGGTGAAGTAGCGCCGCACGTTGGTGCCGCGCACGCCGGCCAGCACCGCGCGGTAGTACCCCTGGTCCAGGGCCACTTCCAGGTCCAGCAGGCTGCTGGCCCCGCCCGCCACCGCCGCGCGCAGAATCTGACCAATCTTGCCGCCCGCCACCGAGAGGGTCTGGGCCAGGCTGGGCACGTCCGCGCTCTGGGCCGCGCCTTGCAGCACAGGCCAGGGCATGGTGCCTGCCGGAATCAGGCCCGCCACAATGTCGTCGGCCGGGCGGCCCGTGAGCACGCCGCGCACCAGCGTCTTGACGTTTTGCAGGTCGTAGCGCAGCAGCAGGGCCTCGATTTCGCGGGCGGGTTGCCCGGTGGCAATCGAGCGCAGGTGCGCCACGGACCGCAGGTAGTTGCGGCTCAGGGCCTCGTCCAGCTGGCCCAGGCCCGCGCCCTGGGCGGTGGCGTCGCCCAGGTCCTCGCGCAGCGGCGTTTCACTGATCTGCCGCAGGAATTCCTGGTAGTTCACGGTGCTGGCGGCTTCGTCCAGTGCCCGCGCCTCGACCAGGGCGGTGCGCATCATGCGCACGCGGCCGTTGATGTACCCGTAGGGGTTGTTCACGCGTAGCCCCCCTTAGCTTTCGGCAAGCAGGCGCGACACCTGGGCGCTGAGGTCGGCGCGGCCGGCCTGCAGACGACCCAGCAGGGTGTTCTGCACGCTGGTCTTGCCGCCTGGGCCCACCAGACGCACGCCCGTCTTGACCTGTTCGTTGGCGCGCACCTGCAGGGTGCGGCCCAGCTGGGCCAGCGCCTGATGCACGGCGCCGTGCTCGGCGCTGGCGGCTTCCACCACTTCGGCGTTCGGCAGGGCCTGCAGGCCCTCGTCAATCAGGCGCACCAGAATCTGGGTGTATTCCGGAACGGTCGTGACCTCGTGCAGGGTCTGTTCGGCGGCCTGGAAGGCCTGCACCTGCAGGGTGTCGCCCGCCGACAGGCGCTGGGCGTTGGCGTCCAGATCGGCCGCGCTGCGCGCGCGGGTCAGCCCGGCGGCGTAGTCGGCCTGCAGGGCGCGCTGGCGGCTGTCGATCAGGGTGCGGGCGCGTTCTTGCGCCTGGGCCACGATCTGCTCCGCACGGGCCTGCCCCTCGGCGCGAATGCGCGCGACTTCGCCCTGAATTTCGGTTTCGAGAATGTCGCCTAGGCTCATGGTGACCTTAACCGCGCAGCAGGAAGAAGCCCACGAAGCCGAAGATCACCAGGGTTTCGGGGATGAAGAACCAGATGGCCATCTGACCGAACTTCTCGGGACGCTCGGCCACGACGCCAGCCGCCGCCGCGCCGATGGGGCCCTGTGCCAGACCGGTGCCCACGGCGCCCAGACCCAGCGCGAGGCCCGCGCCGATGGCCTTGAGGCCCGCTGCGGTGGCGCCGGCGTCGCCGCCAGCCGCCGCTTCCTGGGCAAAGGCGGAACCGAAGAGGGTCATGGCGGTCAGGGCGGGCAGGTACTTGGCGGCGGCAAATGCGGTGTTTTTCATGTGATTCCTCCGGAATTTACTTACGGGCAGCGGGGGCGAAGGGCGAGTAGCGAACGCCGGTTTCCTGGTAGAAGCCGGTGGGATTGAGGTACTCGACCCAGACCAGACGGATGGGCTGCATGATGTGGCCCAGGATGGTCAGGACGAACAGGAAGGTGTGAACGATCAGGCCGACCACGATGCCCAGCAGCGGCCCGATGACCGGCAGCACGCCGCCCAGGCCCCAGCCGACATCGGTGGCGAGGTTGGCCAGAATGGCGGCGGCCACGCCCACAGCGAACAGACGGGTAAAGGAGATGATGTTGCCACCGTTGGACAGCAGCTCAATAAGCATCAGCGGGGTCTTGGAGGCGATCAGGCCGATAACAAAGACCACGAAGCCCAGCAGCATGACCAGCACCAGCGGGTTGCCGAAGTTGCCCAGCGCGCCGAAGTTCTGGCCCGCCTTGGAGACATAGGCCAGCAGAATCAGGCCGACCAGGCCGCCCAGCATGCCCACCGCTTCCCAGAAGTGGTGCATGTGCTTGTGCTTCCAGGTCAGCTGCGCCTTCAGCGCCCAGCTCCAGAGCATGAAGATCACGCCCACCGCAATGCAGATCAGCATGATGGTGTTGGAGAATTCCGACAGCACGCGCGGGAAGATGATGGGAATCAGGCCCTTGAGGTGGCCCTCTTCTTTCAGGTGCTCCAGGGTGTTGGCGCTGAACTGCACGCCCCAGACCCGCTGAATCAGCGCGGGGTCGTAGAAGAACACGTGCAGCTTTTCCAGGATGTTGCCGAAGAATTCGCCGGTGGCCACGCCCCAGGCAATCGCCCAGAGGCTCATGGTGCGCAGCACCACACCCACGCGCTTGAGGGTCGCGGGGTCCAGGGTAATGCCCAGCAGGCCAATCGGCAGACTCTGGCCCCGGCGGGCCTTGCCCAGGCCCCACAGCGCGGCGATCAGGAACACCAGGCCAAAGCCGATGTCCGCGACGATAAAGCCGAAGAACAGCGGGAAGAACCACGCCACCACCCACGAGGGGTCAAAGGTGCCGTACTTGGGCGGGTCCGAGATATTGAGCATGAACTCGAAGTTCTCGGTGTAGCTGCTGTTTTTCAGCTGCACCGGCACCCCGTCGCCGTGGTGCGGGTCCACGGGGTGCAGCTCGAAGGTGGCGCTCTGCTTGTAGGGGGCCAGGGCCGCCTGCAGGTCGGCCACGCGGTCGGCGGGCACGAAGCCCTGCAGCACGAAGCCGTACTTGCCGCGCGCGGTCTGGGCGCGGGCGTCGTCAATGCCCACGCGGTCGGCCAGCGCGTCGCGGATGGCCGCCAGCGTGGACCCATGCTGGGCGGCCAGGGTGCGCTTCTCGGCCTCCACCTGTTCCAGGGCCTGCGGCGCGGTGCGCGCCACCTGCTCAAAGGCGGCGGCCACTTCGGACAGCGGCAGGCGCTCAAAGCGGCCCGGCAGGCGCAGTTCGCCCAGGCGGGCCTTGCCCAGCGCCACGCGGGCGCGGTCACGCTCGGCGCGCAGCACCGCCACGACCACGGCGGTCAGGCGCTCGCCCACCCGCTCGGTGCCCATGGCAAAGCGGCCCGGCAGCTCGGCTTCCAGGGCGCTCTGGGCGGCTTGCAGTTCGGCCGCGCTTTCCACCGTCAGCGGCAGCAGGGCCACGCGCTGGCTGCGGTCCAGGCCGCCGGCGGCGCGCGCCAGGGCCGAGACGACCTCGCCGTAGCTGCGCTGGGTGTCCAGATCGGCGCGCAGGTCGGTTTCGCGCTCGATCAGGGCCGAGGCTGGCCCGGCGGCCTGCTCAATCAGGGCGCTCCACTCGCTTTCGGCAGGCAGCGCGGCGCGGGTCACGCGCGTGGCGTCCAGTTCACCCAGGGTGCTTTCGACGCGCGCCAGCAGGCGCTCGGTGTCGCGCCGTTCCTCGGCGGCCTGCCCGGACAGGGGGCCACTCTGAAAGCCCTGGGCTTCCAGGGGCACGATATGCAGCACGCCCGCCTGTTGCAGGGCTTGCATGACCGCGCGGCTGTCACTCTGACGGCCGGCGACCACCACCTGCTGCATGGGGTTGATCACGGAAGCACCGCCCTCATGATCGTGTCCACCGCCTGCGCCAGCTTGCTCTCAGCGCGCGCGCGGGTCTGCGCGGCGTCGGACTGGGCCTGGGCGCGCGCCGTGTCGCGGATCGCCTGCATCTCGGCGGACAGCTTCTGCTCGTGCTCGGCCTGCATGGCCTTGACCTGAGCGTCTGCGTCTCGCAGGATGCTTGCCGCCTGTGCCTCGGCCGCGGCGACGGCCTGCTGCGCCTGCGCGCGAGCGGCTTCAATCTGCGCGTCCAGCGCCGCCTCACGGCTGGCCAGTTCACTTAAGACTCGACTTGAGACGTCCAAAACTCACTCCTCCTTTCCCTTCGTGACTCAAGCACCCCGGTCAAGCGCCCCATGAACGTCATGGGGTGTGGCGGGGGTGCGGTGAGTTTTTCGGTGGCCCGACCCTGGTAACCGTTGTGTCAGACTCAGGGCCTATCGTAACACAGCCCCCGAAGCCCCCCGACAGGTCAAGCGTCCCTGAACGCCGAATCAGAGCACAGGGCTGGCGCCCTGGGGATGCGGTCAGGGCGCCAGCGGACGTGGGGGGGTAAGGGGAGGCGGGGGGCGGGGCGCGGGAGGCGGGAAAGGCAGGTCGAGGCGTCGAGTTGTCGAGGCGTCGAAGGGTCGAGAGGGTGGAGACAGATGAAGCAGGTGGCTCGACCCCTGGACGGCTCGACCTCTCGACGGTCAGCAGGTGGGGGCGCGACTGGGGTGAGCCGGCCGCGCTGCCCGCCTTCCCTCAGTCGCCGCCCACGAAGACGGGGGCGCCCAGGCCGGTTTCGTTGTCGGCGTAGCCCTGCTCGCTGTGGGCACTGACGTCCATGCCGGCGACTTCCTGGCTGACGGGCACCCGCAGCGGCATGAACAGCCCCACGATGCGCAGCAGCACGTACGAACCCAGCGCGGTGTAGGCCACCGACGCCAGCACGCCCACGAGTTGAATGACCAGCTGCTCGCCCACGGGCTTGCCGCTGCCGGTGGTCCAGGCCAGGGCCCCGGTGAGCAGCGCGCCCACGATGCCGGCCACCCCGTGGCAGGCAAAGACGTCCAGGGCGTCGTCGGCCTTCAGGCGGGTCTTGAACTGCACGGTGGCAAAGCTGGCGGCGGCGCCCAGCGCGCCCACCAGGACCGAGGCGGCAGGGCTGACAAACGCGCAGGCGGGGGTAATGGCCACCAGACCCACCACCAGGCCGGTGGCGGCGCCCACGGCGGTGGGCTTGCCAGTGCGCACGCTTTCCAGGCCCAGCCAGGTCAGCATGGCGGCGGCGGGGGCGATCAGGGTGGTGATGAAGGCCAGGGCGGCCGTCTGGTTGGCAGCCAGCGCCGAACCGGCATTAAAGCCCATCCAGCCGAACCACAGCAGGCCAGCGCCCAGCAGCACGAACGGCACGTTGTGCGGTACATGGGCGGTGCGGGGGAAGCCCAGGCGGGCGCCCAGCACGGCGGCGGCCACCAGGCCACTGACCCCGGCCGCAATGTGAATCACGGTGCCACCTGCGAAATCCAGCGCGCCCAGCTTGAACAGCCAGCCGTCGGCGCTCCAGACCCAGTGGGCCAGCGGCGCGTAAATCAGCAGGCTCCACAGCGCCCCGAACATCACAAAGGCGCCAAAACGCATGCGCTCAATGACCGCCCCGCTGATCAGGGCCACGGCGATGATGGCGAACATGGCCTGAAAAGCCGCAAAGACATAGGTGGGAATGGTGCCGGTGAGGCCGCCGGCCAGACCATCCAGGCCCACGTGCACCAGCGAGCCCACCAGGGCGTTGCCGCCCTCACCAAAGGCCAGCGAGTAGCCCAGCAGCAGCCACAGCACGGCCACGAGGCCAATGGACACCACGCTCATCATCATGGTGTTCAGCACGCTTTGGGTGCGGCTGAGGCCGCCGTAAAAAAAGGCCAGACCCGGGGTCATCAGCAGCACCAAGGCCGAGGCCACCAGCATCCAGGCGGTGTCGCCGGTGTCCAGCTTGGGGGCCCCAGTCTGGGCCAGGGCGCTGGTGCCCAGCAGCACGGTCAAGGGCAAGAGGGTCTTGAGCATGGCATGTCCTCCTAATGCCCTTTAAACGGGCGTGAGCTTGGTTTCGGTGACGGGGGTCAGGGCGGCGTTGTCCCGCTCGCCGGTGCGGATGCGGTACACCTGTTCCAGCGGCTGCACGAAGATCTTGCCGTCGCCCACCTCGCCGGTGCGCGCGCCCTTGCAGATCGCGTCAATGGCCACCTGCACGAAGGGCTCGCTGAGGGCCATGCGGATTTCCACCTTGTCGCGGAACTCCACCATGACGCGGGTGCCCCGGTAGTGCTCCACGATCTCCTGTTCGCCGCCGTGGCCGCTGACCCGCGAGAGCGTGATCCCGCTGATGCCCGCCTGAAACAGCGCCTCTTTGACCTGCTGCACCCGTTCTGGGCGCACGACTGCCGTGACCAATTTCATGGCGTCTCCTTTTCCCATGCCAATTTGCAGCGTTCGCATCCCTGCATACCCCCAGCTTAGAAATATTTGCGCAAGATGTCAGGATTAGTCTGGACATTTGTACAAAATTTCTAGAACGGATTGCAGAAATAGGAAGAGGGAAAGGCCGATGGGTGCCCCTAGCTGTGCGCGCTGGTGCCTCCGCAGCCCACAGGAAAGGAGAGGCCCCTTGGACCTCTCCCCTCCCCTTTCTCGCCTCTGGCTGGTTCAGATCAAGCGGCGTGTTCGCCAGCGGGTCCAGAAGCGGTAGGCCACCACCACCAGCGCGGCCAGCAGCAGCACCGCCAGCAGGGGCACGAACACCGCCAGCACACTCATGAGGAGGCTGGTGGCGTCCTCCAGGCCGCTGACCACCGGATTGCCCAGGCCAGCCGTGGTGGCGGTGGCCACGGGGCGCGCGGCGGTGCGGGTGGCGTGGACCCCGCCCGCCACCAGCACGCCCAGCGCGAGGCTGAGAGCCGGGGGAATGTCGGCCACGCCGGTCTGGGCGGCAAACAGAATGGCGCCCGCCGCCGTGTTCACCACGCCGCCCAGCAGGTGCAGCGCGTGATCCACGCCGGGAATCTTGTCGCCCACAAAGTCCAGCGCGCCCAGCACCCCAATGCCCAGCAGCACCCAGGGGTTCGAGAGCAGGTCGTAGGGCGCATTCAGATTCAGGACCCCAAAGCGGTCCAGCAGCCCCACCAGCAGCAGCGGAATATAGGCGTTCAGGCCCGCCGCCCCCGACAGGCCCAGCGAGGACAGCAGCCCCGAGAGCAGTTCCATACCGCCCATTACGCGCGCCGGGCCAGCCCCGTTGCCAGGGCCGGCCCGTTGCGGGAACCTTGTGGGTTGTGTGCGGCCCAACGAACGCGGCTCAGCGCGGAGCCAGCAGACGGGCCCGCCAGTGATTGAGCCGTTCCTCCAGATCTGGCCGAAAGTCCTCAGGAAAACGCACCCGATTGATCTCGTTGATCAGCCGTGCTTCGTCAGCGAGGGTGTCAAGGCTCAGACAGAGCGAGCAAAGCACGTCCGTCCAGAAGCGCTTGCGGGCCGCGTCAGTATGCTGCGGTCCATCCCGGCCATTCTGAAAGACCTCGGGCCGCAGGATCAGGACCTCATCGGGATCAATGCCCATGCCCCGCGCCACTTCCCGCAACTCGTCCGGGAGGTCTGCGCCGTCAAACCAGTGTTCCCCAAAGTCGTTGTCCAGCAGGAAGAACCGGCCGATCCACACCACGGCGTTCCACTCCACGAGTCCCAGGTCCTGCGCGACAGCCCGATACAACGGCGCGGGCACGAACGCGTCCAGTGGCTCGAGATACTGAAAGACAGAGATACAGGCTGTGGTTTGGTCGGATTCCGGGCCCATACTGGTCCCGCCTTAGCGCAGGTAGGCCAGCAGCAGGTTCAGGCCCGCGCGCAGGTCGTCCACCTGCACGGCTTCCACCACCGTATGGATATACCGCGTGGGCAGGCTGAGGGTGAGGCTGGGCACGCCCTCTCTGCTGCGCTGAATGGCCGCGCCGTCGGTGCCGCCCAGGGGCAGCACTTCCAGCTGGGCGGGAATGCCGCCCGCCTGCGCCAGATCCCAGAACTCGTCCACCAGGGCGCGGTGCGAGATCATGGTGGAGTCAAAGACCTTGATGCCAATGCCCTCGCCCAGGCGGGTCACGGCGTCTTCGGGGGCGGCGCCGGGGGTGTCCACGGCCAGGGTCACGTCCAGGCCGATGCCCACAGTGGGCTGCACGCCATAGGCCGCTGTGACGGCGCCGCGCAGGCCCACCTCTTCCTGGGTGCTGAACACCGCGATGACCTCGTGTTTCGGCGCGGTGTCTTTCAGAGCCCGCAGGGTTTCGAGCAGCAGGAACACACTGGCGCGGTCATCCATCGCCTTGCCGCACACCAGATTGCCCACGCGCCGGGCCGTCTGGTCCAGGGTGACCATGTCGCCCACCCGCACCTGGGCCTTGACGTCCTCGGCGCCCAGGCCCAGGTCAATAAAGAACTCGCGGACCTCGGGGACCCGGTTACGCTCCTCGGGGCCGGCGATGTGCACGGGCTTGCCGCCGGGGGTCAGGATGCCGCTCAGGGGCCCGCCCCGGGTGTGCACCGTGACGTTGCGGGCGAACAGATTGCGGGGATCAAAGCCGCCCAGCGCCTGCACGCGCAGGTAGCCCTGGGCATCAACAAAGCGCACCAGAAAGCCAATCTCGTCCATGTGGGCGGCGATCATCACGCGCTCGACTTGCTCGCCTTTCTTGCTCTTGCGGGCGGCGCGGCGGGCAATCACGTTGCCCAGGGCGTCCACCCGCACCTCGTCGGCGAGGCCCTGCAATTCTTGCAGCACAAAATCGCGCACGGCGTCTTCCTGCCCGGGCACGCCCGGCAGGTTGGACAACTGCAGCAGCAGGTCCAGCCGCAGCTCCGGCGTGGTGGCCTGGGGGGCGGGAAGGGCGGGCAGTTCAGCCTTCTTCTTGGGTTTCGGCACGGCCCTCAGTATGCGCCGGCCCTGTCGGCTCTGGGGCCGCCGCTGGGGGGGCAGGCGGCTTCGGGCGCAGGTCGGTGCCGTTGAACTGTCCCTGTGCTTCGGACAGCCCGGCCACGGCCCACACCTCCACCGCGTTGGCCCCCAGGCGCACCAGTTCGGCCACGGTCGCTGCTTCCTCGGCCTGCCATTTGCTGAGCACCCAGTCGCTCACTGCCCAGCCACTCGGCGGACGGTTGATCCCGATTTTCAGGCGGGGAAAGCCGTCGTGGCCCAGCAGGCGGATGATGTCGCGCACCCCGTTCTGGCCGCCGTGGCGCCCGCCCATGCGGAATTTCAGCAGGCCAAAGGGGCTGTCGAGGTCGTCCTGCACCACCAGCAGCGCGGCCGGGTCCAGCTTGTAGAACGACAGCAGCGGCACCACCGCCTTGCCCGAGGCGTTCATGAAGGTCTGCGGCTTGACCAGCAGCACCTTTTCACCGGGGGCCGGGCCCAGCCGGACCTCGGCCACCTCGGCGTCCTTGCCTTCTTTGCGCCATGTCGCCCCGGCGCGGCGCGCCAGTTCGTCCACCACCAGCCAGCCCACGTTGTGCCGGGTCTGGGCGTACCCGGCGCCTGGGTTGCCCAGGCCCACCACCAGCTTCAAGACAGGCGCCTCAGGCCTCGTGGCCGGAGAGCAGCTCGCGCCACTTGCTTTCTGTCTCGCGCACGCGGTGGTCACTGCGGGCGCGGGCGTACCCGGCCCGGAAGTCAGCAAAGCGGGTGTCAGTGTCGGCAAACAGCAGGCCCAGGGCCTGTCGCACGTCCGTGATGTTCCGCTCGGTGAGGGTCTGGTCCTTGGCGTCCAGCACCTCGTCCAGCGTGGCCATCAGGCCCGACAGGGGCCGCAGCCACTGAAATTGCGGGTGGTTCATCACCAGGGAGTACAGCTCGAAGGGGCCTTTCACCGGCCCGTGCATGAATTCGTATTCGCCCTTGGCCACGTCCAGCAGCGCGGAATGAAAGTGCCGCAGCGCCGGAGCCAGGGCCGAGAGTTTTGCGCGAACTGCAGCGTCTGTCATGGGGCCAGGGTAGCAAGGGCGGCGAGGTCCACCCGGTCCTTGGGTCGCAGGTCGCCCCCATAATGGGCCGCCACAATGGTTTTCATGGCGCGGTGCATGGCGGGCGTCAGGGTCAGGACAGCCTGCTCGCCCAGCCAAACTACATGGGGGTCGAGGAAACCTGCCGGCCACGCCAGCCCGGCCAGTTCGCCCACGGTCTGCGGCGGCTTCACCTCTGGGCGAATGGGCACAAGGTCCACCAACACCTCGCCACGGCGCACGAAGAGATTGCCCCCGGCCAGCGAGCCGTGAACCGGGACAAACCCGAGGCCCGCCAGGCGCGCCAGGGCCGCTGGGCCGTCGCCCTCGGCCACCAGCAGGTCAAGATCGTCGTGATCGCGCAGGGGGACCCCGCACAGCAGTTCAATGGCCTGACCGCCAATCAGCCAGACGCGCAGGCCAGAGAGGACGCTCAGGACTTCGGGGAGGGCCGGATGCAGCACCGGCCGAGCTTACAGGCCCTCTTCTCCTACCAGCCCCAAGTGCCCGGTTCGCCCTTGAAGGGCCCCACCACATCGGGCGTGATCCAGCCGCCGTAAAAGCCGCCGGGCTGTGGGGTCACGCGCACGCCGTCCACCCGGCACTCGTCCATGCGCCCCGCGTACACCGCCACGGCCCCGGCCAGCGGCGCAAAAGCGGGCGTGGGGCGCTCGTAACTCCATCCCGCAGCGACTTCACAGCGGCCTCCCATGCTCAGGGTCCAGTACGAGGCCTCGCCCTTCCATTCGCACACGCTGCGGCCCGGCGCGGGCGAGAGCACCCCGGCCACAAAAGCCGCGCGCGGCAGGTAATAGGTGGGCGGGTGGCTGGTTTCCAGCACGCGAAAGCCCTGGGTGGTGTCGGCCACTAGCATGCCGCCCAGCCACACCTGCAGGCGGCGCAGCGTGCGTTCCAGCCGGGGCGGGCGCGGATAGGCCCAGACGCTTTCCTGACCAGGGCCAGCGGGAAGGGGGCGCGGCGGCATGGGGGGAGGATGGAGCCACGGGCCCGGGGTCGCCGTCAGGCCGCTTACCATCGTAACGGGTGGCCCGCGCTCAGCCCAGGCGGTCGTTCAGGCCTTCGCGCGCCTGCCTCTGGCCCCCGGCATACAGTGCGCCGGTCAGCGGGTCTACCGACCTTCCCTTCTGCTCCAGCTCCGGGCGGACCTTGGTCCACCGCCGCAGCAGCCAGACCGGGACAAGCATCAGCAAAGCCAGGATGAGGAAGGTGGACATGAACCAGGGTAACACTGGGGCCTGGAGAGGCGTGGCCCTGCCCGAAAAGCCCGCGCGGTACGCTGACCCATGACCCACGCCGACGCACCCCTCAGCCTGGACACCGCGATCAATCTGGCCGACCTGGAGACCCTGGGGCGCGCGGCGCTGGACCAGAATGCGCTGGAATACTACGCCAGCGGCGCCAACGACGAGCACACCCTGCGCGAGAACCGCGCGGCCTACGCCCGCCTGCAGCTGCGCCCGCGCGTGCTGGTGGATGTGGAAACGGTGGACCCCTCCACCCAGGTGCTGGGGTTGCCGCTGCGCAGCCCCATTGGCATTGCCCCCAGCGCCTTTCACGGGCTGGCCCACGCCGAGGCCGAACGTGCAACGGCCCGCGCCGCTGCCCACGCGCAGAGCGTGATGACCCTGAGCACCTTTTCCAACACGCCCATAGAAGAGGTGGGGCAGGCAGCGGGCGGGCGGCTGTGGTTTCAGCTGTACCTGTGCCGCGACCGGGCGCTGAGCCAGGGCATGATCCAGCGGGCCGAGGCCAGCGGCGCGCGGGCGCTGGTCTTTACGGTGGACGCGCCGTACTTGGGCCGCCGCGAGGCCAATGAGCGCCACCGCTTTGCCCTGCCGCCCCACCTGCACGCGCCCAACGTGGGCCCCCGCGAATGGCTGGCCGGGGTGGAAACCGACACCGGGTCGCAACTGGCGAACTATTTTGCCCATCTGGTGGACAAGACCTTTACCTGGAACGACCTGGACTGGCTGCGCGCCCAGACCCGGCTGCCCATTGTCCTGAAAGGCATTCTGACCGCTGAAGACGCCGCGCTGGCCGCCGACCACGGCGCGCACGTCTGGGTCAGCAACCACGGGGGGCGCCAGCTGGACACCGCCGTCAGCAGCCTGGACGCCCTGCCCGAAATTGTGGACGCGGTGGCCGGGCGCACCGAGGTCTACCTGGACGGCGGCGTGACCCGGGGCACCGATGTGCTGAAAGCCGTGGCCCTGGGCGCCCGCGCCGTATTTCTGGGCCGGGCAGCGCTGTGGGGGCTGGCCGCCGGGGGCGAGGCCGGCGTGGCCCGCACCCTGGACCTGCTGCACGAAGAATTCCGGCTGGCCCTGGCCCTGTGTGGCAAGCCCAACGTGGCCGCCCTGGGCCCAGACGCGGTGCGCGCCGTGGGCCCCTGGGGGCCTTGACCAAAGTCATGGCCGGGGCCGCCCGGGCGCGGCAGGCTGGGGCGCATGAGCTATGTCATTACGTCCCTTTGTGCCGGGGTTCGCGACGGGGCCTGCGTCCAGGTGTGCCCGGTGGCCTGCATTCACGACGCTGGCGAGCAGTTCGTAATTGACCCGGACGAATGCGTGCACTGCGGGGCCTGCGCGGTCGCGTGCCCTGTCGGCGCCATCTTCTTCGCCTCGGACCTGCCCGAAGCCCACCGGGACGCCGCCGAATTCAACCGCGCCTTTTTCCGCTGAGCGTGACGGCCCGTTCTGCCCTGGCGCGCCCATGCTGCCGCCGTTGACCGACCCGCACTTTTTCGCGCCAGCGCCCTGTGCCAGCATGCCTTCGTGCCCGACGCCCTGAGCCTGCTGCGCCGCACCCCGCCGTTTTCGGGGGCGGCCCCAGGCACCCTGGCCGCGCTGGCGGGGCAGGCCGCGCCGCTGACCCTGGCCCGGGGCCAGCCCCTGTTTCGTGTGGGCGATCCCGTGGACACCCTCTTCATCGTGGCCGACGGCAGCGTGCGGGTGTACGTGGTGGGCGCGGGCGGGCGCGAACTCACCCTGCGGCTGGACGGCGCGCACCAGCCGGTGGAACTGGCGGCGGCGCTGGGCGGCCAGGGGCAGACCGCGCACGCACAGGCACTGACGCCCACCACCCTGCTGACCCTGCCCGCCCTGGCCCTGACGCGTGAGGTGACCCGTGACCCGGCGCTGGCGGCCTCGGCCCTTCGTCACCTGGCCCGGCGCGCGGCGGACAGCCAGCGCCGCCTGGAAGCGCTGGTGCTGAGCGGGGTGGGCGAGCGTCTGTGCGCCTACCTGCTGGCCTGCGCCCTGCCCCACCCGCTGCCCACCAACAGCGAACTGGCCGCGCTGCTGGGCACCGTGCCGGAGATCGTCAGCCGCAAGCTGGGCGAGCTGTACCGCCTGGGGCTGATCCAGTGGCAGGGGCGCACCGTGACTGGGGTGGACCGGGCCGGGCTGGCCGAGCGCGTTTAAGACAGACCCCGACCCCCCACACGCAACCGCGCCACCCCTTTGGCTGCGAAGGCACCAAGGCCGCGCAACCCCGCAGAGCAGACGGGACCCGGCCCCCTATCATGCGGCCCGTGCGCCTGCCTTTTCTTCTGCCTGCGCTGCTGGGGCTGACCCTCTGGGCCCCAGGGCCCGCCAGCGCCCAGAGCGCACCGCTGCCCCGCATGGGCTGGCACGAGCAGTACCAGCGCCTGGTGTACGACCTGCCCGGCCGCGCGGGCTGGACCATCCAGCGCCAGCCCGGCGAGGTGCGGGTGCGGCTGAGTGGCGCGGCATTGCCCGCCAGCACCTTCACCTTTGAGGTGCCCGGCGACACCGTGCAGGCCGTGGTGGCCCCCCAGACCGTCACCCTGACCAGCCTGCAGGGCAAGGCGCTGCGCCTGAACGTGACCCAGCTGGCCCCGGCGCCGGGCGCGGCGGGGCGGCGGCTGGTGCTGGACCTGTACCCCGCCGACACCTGGACCGAGTACGAGCCGCCGCAGGCCGGGCCGTGTGCGCTGGGCCAGGGCGGCCAGAGCGTGCCCTACGTGCCCCCGGCCTTTGCCACCGGGCAGGTGGGCTTTTACATGGCGCAGCTGGACCCCAAGACGCTGGCGCCCATCCGGGTGGTTTCTCACCAGCCGGACGCCCTGTTTCCGCTGGCCAGCACCTTCAAGCAGCTGACCCTGTGGGCCGCGCTGCGCGATGTGGACGCCGGGCGCCTGAACCTGAACACCCGCTTGGCGGTCACGACCAGCAACCGCTCCATTGAGTTCTACCGCCCCGGAAACCGCACCCTGCTGGACCTCGCCACCCAGATGGTGGTCAGCAGCGAGAACACGGCTTCGGACATCGTGCAGCTGGCGGTGGGCCCGGAGCGGCTGCAGGCGGCGGCGCGCGGGTTTGGCACCTGCGCCACGCGCGTGCAGGTGACCACCAAGGCCATGTGGGGCGCCCAGGCGGGCCTGATCCCCGAGGTCTACGGCCCCGACACCCTGTCCTGGGCCCAGACGCTGCTGACCCTGCCTGAAGCCGCGCAGGCGGAGGCCGCCGCCCAGGCCGTGCAGGCCAGCCTGCGCCTGAGCCCGGAGCGGGTGCAGAGTGATCTGGAAGCCTATTTTCGCAGCCCGGCCTACAGCCCGCAGCTGGACGTGGCCCTGCACAACCGCAGCACCCCGCGCGAGTGGGCCTCGCTGGTGGCGCGGCTGCACCTGCGCGGCGGCCTCAGTGCCCAGAGTGCCAATCTGTTTCGCCGCCTGCTGGCCCAGAGTTGCTGCGCGCCGGGGGCGTGACGTACCGGTATTGGGGCAGCAAGGCGGGCAGCGGCTGGCGGCTGGTGACCCTCAGCGGCGTGCTGCAGCTGCCGGGCGGCGAAACCTTCACCTACGCCTATTTCAACCACGGCTCGGATGTACTGGACAGCCCGGACATAGAGCGGCAGTTGCCGCAGATCGCCCGCTACGTGTGGGACACGGCGCAGCGGCTGCGCTCCACGCGCTGAGGGGCCGTGGGCGCTGCCAGGGTCCATGCGCACCCCAGCATGGGCCGGCACCAGCCAGCTTCTCGCCTGTTTGGTCAGCGCCCCCCGGCGCGCGGCCCTGGCCATGCGCCGGTGGACCACAGGGCCCACAGCACCAGCAGCGGCTGAAAGAACAGGCGGGTCAGCCGCGCCTGATCCGTGTTCAGCCCGAACGCATCGGTGCGGGTGAGGTACTGCGAGATGTTGCCGGGGAAAATAGCCACGAAGAAGGCCGCCACCACCCACCCCACCGTGACCCGCTGGCGGGGCAGGGCCAGCAGAGCGGCGCCCAGCCCGATTTCCACCACGCCGGACGCCAGCACCACGAAGTCCTTATCCAGTGGGAGCCAGGCCGGCACCTGGGCCTGAAAGTCCTGGCGCAGGGTGGTGAGGTGACTGGTGCCCGCGCCGATCAGCGCCAGCCCCAGCAGCGTGCGGGCGAAGGCGCGCGGCCAGCCCCTGTGCGTCACGCAGCCTCTTTCGGCTGGCGGCGTGAGCGGGGCACCCGCAGCGTCTTTTCGCTTTCCAGCAGGCGCTTCAGCGCGGCCTCGCTGCGGGTCAGGCCGTCCAGGTCGGCTTCGCCCCGGGCCGCGCGGGGCTCGTAGTCGTCCAGCACCTTGCCGTCCAGGTAACGGTCAAAAATCACGGGGCAGATGTAGCTGCTGCGCGTCACAGCGGGCGTGTTGCCCAGGTCGCTGGCCACGTATTTCACGCACTCCACCAGCGTCCTGCGGGCCTGCCGCTCCGTGTCGGCCACCCCGGCTTCGGCCAGGAATTCGGCGGCCAGCAGCGTGCCGCCCCAGGTGCGGAAATCCTTGGCGGTAAAGGGGCCAATGACTTCGCGCAGGTAGGCGTTCAGTTCGCCGGAGCGGATGCGCCGCCGCGCGCCCCCCGCGTCCACCGTCTGAAACAGCCAGGGCCCAGGCAATTCCAGCAGGCGCGAGATATTGGCCGCCAGCGTGCGGTCCGTGGTGGCCTTGTGCTGGGTGATGCCGTGCTTGCCCTTGAAATGGAAGGTCACGGTGTTGCCCTGCACCTGCACGTGGCGCTGGCGCAGGGTGCTCAGGCCGTAAGTTTTGTGCTTGCGCGCGTAGTCGTCGCTGCCCACCCGGAAACGGGCCACGTGCAGCAGCCGGGTCATCAGGGCCGCCACTTTGCGCGGGGGCAGGCCCTGGGCGCGCAGGTCGGCGCCCGTCACTGTTTTCAGGGTGCCCAGGGCGCCGGCAAAGCGGGTCAGGCGCTGCCACTTTTTCAGCGCGCCCGCCTGCACGAAGTCCGGGTGGTAGCGGTACTGCAGCCGCCCGGCGGCGTCGCGGCCAAACGCCTGCAACTCCGCGTCGGGATAGGGAGAGACGAACACGCCCTCGTAGGCCGGCGGCACCGCCAGCTTGGCGATCCGGGCGATGCCCTCCTCATCCTCGTAGGGGGTGCCGTCGGGCCAGAAGTAGCGGAAGGCCTTGGGGTCGCTGCCCTCGCGGCGCAGGTATTCCTCTTGCAGCAGGTCGGTGCGGCTCATTCTTCGGCCTTCTGGGGCAGGTGCCAGTCAATGGCGCCGCGCCCGGCCTCTTCCAGGGCCGCGTTCACCTGCGAAAAGGGCCGCGAACCGAAGAACTTGGCCTCGCTGAGGGGGCTGGGGTGGGCGGACTCAATCACCACATGCTGCGGGCCCGTGATCAGCTTCTTTTTCTTGCGGGCGTAGGCGCCCCACAGCACGAACACCACCCGCTCCTCCCTGGCGTTCACGGCCCTGATCACGGCGTCGGTGAAGTGCTCCCAGCCCTTGTTGGCGTGGCTGTTGGCCTGCCCCTCGCGCACGGTCAGCACCGCGTTCAGCAGCAGAATGCCCTGGTCGGCCCAGTGCTTCAGGTAGCCGTGGCGCGGCGGGGTAAAGCCGGGGATGTCCTCTTTGAGTTCCTTGTAGATGTTGCGCAGGGACGGCGGAATGGTCACCCCGGGGCGCACCGAGAAACTCAGGCCGTGCGCCTGCCCGGGGCGGTGGTAGGGGTCCTGGCCCAGAATCAGCACCTTCACGTTTTCCAGCGGGGTGAAGCGCAGGGCGTTAAAGACATCGGGGGCGGGGGGAAAGATGTTGTGCTCGCGGCGCTCCTGCACCAGAAAGTCTTTCAATTCATGAAAGTACGGCGCGGCAAACTCGGCGCCCAGCGCCTGCTGCCAGGATTCGGGGAGCCCCGCCGGCAGGATGGCTTTGGGGGTGTCGGGCGTGGGCTTCAGGCCAAAGAGGTCAGGTTGGTCGGACATGGGGTGACTCCTTTGCTGCGCAGTCTGCCGCGTTTTGCCGGGGCGTTTTTCGGGCAGGCCCTGCGCTTTTCTTTCGGCTCGGACCACCGCCTTTTTGCGGCTGCCGTGGCGGTCGTAGATGCGCCGGGCTTCCACCTCAAAGGCGGGCGAGGTGCGCGCGGCGTAAATCCGCGCCCGCGCGCGGCGTCCGGCTGCGTGCTCATCCACGATGGGCGGCGGGTAGGCCAGGCGCGTGGCCCCGGTCCACTCCCAGGGCGCGTGCAGAAAGTCACCGGGCACGTCCGCCAGTTCCGGCACCCAGCGGCGGATGAATTCGCCCTGTGGGTCCTGCTCGCGCGCCTGCCGGGTGGGCGAGTAGATGCGCACGCGGTTAATCCCCACGGTGCTGCCCTGCATCTGCATCTGCGACCAGTGGATGCCGGGTTCGTTGTCCAGCCACTGCCGGGCCAGGAACAACCCGGGGCGGCGCCAGTGCAACCACAGGTGTTGCGTGGCGAACGACACCAGCATGGCCCGCATGCGAAAGTTCAGCCAGCCGGTGGCGCGCAGCATCCGCATGCAGGCGTCCACCAGCGGAAAGCCGGTCTGGCCCGCGCACCAGCGTTCAAAATGCTCCTCGTTCCAGTCGTTCTCGCGCAGGCCGTCCAGCGCGCGGTTGAGGTTGCGAAACTCCATGTCCGGCTCGGATTCCAGCCGCTGCATGAAATGGCAGTGCCAGTGCAGTCGCGACTCGTACGACCGCAGCGAGCGCACCCAGCGCGGGTCAGCCCCGGGGTCGCCCTTCACGTCCGCCAGCCGCTGCCGGGTGGCCTGCAGCACCTCGCGCAGCGAAATCGTGCCGTAGGCCAGCGGCGCACTGAGGCGCGAGCAGCTGGTCTCGGCGCTCAGGGGGCTGCTCATCTCGCGCATGTAGTTCACGCCGCGCACCGTCAGGAAGGACTGCAGGGTCTCGTGGGCATAGGCCTGCCCGGCCGGGGGAATGGCCTTGGCGCTGGGGGGCACCCGCAGGTCGGCGTGGTCGCGCAGGCCGCCCGGCTCGGCGTCGGTGCCGCGCAGGGTCGGGGGCACGGGCACCTGCGGGGCGCCCAGGCGCTCTTCCCAGGTGGCGGCCCAGCCGTCGCGGTTTTTCAGGCGCCGCACCACGCCGTTCTGCGGCAGTTCGTGCAGGGGCAGCCCCCGGGCCCGCGCCCAGGCGCGCACGCGGCGGTCACGGGCAAAGCTCACGCCGTTGCCGGTTTCCTCGTGGGCCCACACCGCCCCCACGCCGTGGGCCTCGCGCAGTTCGTCCAGCACCGCCACGGCCTCGCCCACCCGCACCACCAGCGGCGTGCCCAGGGCGCGCAGGCGCAGGTCCAGTTCGGCCAGACAGCCATTCAGGTACTGCAGGTGGTGGCCGTCAAATTCCGCGTGGTGCAACTGCTCGGGCTCGTAGATGTACACGGGCAGCACCGGGCCGCGCGCCGCCGCTTGGGACAGCGGGGCGTGGTCGCGCACGCGCAGGTCTTTTTTGAACCACACCAGTTGCACCGGCCCAAACACAGCCGCCAGTGTGGCCCAGCCCCGCTGGGCAGACGGTGGGCGTTCGCCCGGACTTCAGAAGAAATAAATCCGGGCCGCCCAAGGTGCAGGCGGCCCGGATCTGTGAGGGGCTGGGGTTACTGGATGGTGGCCCGGAAGCAGAAGGTGACGGTCTGGGCCGGGGCCAGCACGAAGCTGCCGCCGTTCACGCTCACCTTGCCGCCGCTGAGCAGGCCGGGATCGCCGTCGGCGGCGGCCGTGTAGAACACGGTGCCGGCGGGGCTGCTGACGCGGATGTCCTGCCCGGCGCCGTAGGCCCCCACGCGGAAGGCGGTGTTGGCGGGCACGCTGTCCGAGAAGAGGATGTTGGTGGCGTTCAGGTTGCCGTCGTTGCGGGTGGCGATGCAGTATTCCAGCACGTCGCCGGGGTTGCCGCTGGAGCTGGTGCCCACCGGGCCGCCCCGGGTGATGTTCTGCACGGTCTTGCTGACGCTCAGGCGCACCTGATACACGGGCGTGACCACTTCGTTGGAGGGCACGCCGCTCTGGGGGCCTTCGGTGTAGCGCACCAGGGCCACGTTGCGCACCTCGGCCGGGTTCAGGGTGAAGGGGCTGTTCACGGTGACGCGGAAGGTCACCACTGCCTCGTTGTCCAGCGTGTTCGGGGTGGAGTCAATCTTCAGGACCTGGGTGGTGCAGGCCGCGCCACTCTGGCTGCAGATGCCCACGGGCTGGGCGAAGGGGTAGGCCGCGCCGCCCAGGTTGGTGGCGGCTCCGCCGGTCACGGTGGTGGCAAAGCCGTTCACGCGGGCGCTTCCGGCCACGTAGGCCGTGCCGGCCGGCAGGGCGTCACTGAAGGTCACGCCGCCCGCCGGGACGGTGCCGCTGTTGCGCACCGTCACCGTGTACTCCAGGGTGTCGCCGGGCTGCACCTTGTCGCCGCTGCTGCCCGCGACCTTGCGCACGCTCTTGACCACGTTCAGGTTGGGGGCGTACGACGGGAAGAAGCAGCTGGCGAGGTCGGTGGAGCCGGGCGCGCTGGTGCCCACGCTGGTGTAGGTCACGTTCACCAGATCAATCTTTACCAGTCGGCCCTGGTTGTCGCGGGCGTAGATGCCGCTGGGGCTGGCGGCAATGCCGTTGAACTGCGAGCCCTCGGACGGGTTGCTCAGGCGGCCCAGGTACTCGGCGGTCACGCTGGCGCCCGGGGTGATCAGCCACAGGTCAATGCTGCCCGCACCCGTGGCGGCGCTCACCATGTACAGCTTGCCGGTGTTGTCGGCAAAGAAGTCGCCGTTGTCGAGGAAGCTGGGGGCGCCGCTGCTGGTGGAGGTGACCTTGCCCAGCAGGGTGACCGCGTAGGCGCCGCTGGTCTCAAAGCGCCAGAAGTTCGCGCCCGAATCCATGGCGTAGCCAATGCCCGCGCTGGTGACCGCCATGCGCACCAAGCGCCCGGAAATCCCGCTGAACACGCCGCCGCTGAACCACGTCTTGGTCACGGTGTCGTACACGCGCAGGCGCCCGTCATCGGTGGCGGTGAAGAAGCGCTTGGCATCCGCCGAGATGGCCAGCGTGGCCGAGGTGCCGCCACTCGGCAGGGTGGCGATCAGGGTGCCCATGGTGTTGGTGCTCACGTCCAGCAGCCGGATTTCGGTGCCGTCGGTGCTGCTGCCCGGAGCAGCCAGGGCGTACACCTGCTGGCAGGTGGGCTGCGCCGTGGGCGGGGTCACCGTGGTGGTGGACACCGCGCACTGCCCGCCGGTCGTGGTGCAGGTGCCCGGGTCCGGAATGGGATCGGGGTCGCCGCCGCCGCCCACACTGGCCTTGTTGGTAATAGAGCCGGACAGGGTGCCGGCCAGCGTCACCGGGAAAGGCAGGCTGACACTGGCGCCCGCCGCCAGGACAGCGGTGCTCGTGCAGGTCACGTTCTGGCCGCTGGTCGCGCAGGTCCAGCCGCTGGCCGGGCTGAACGAGGCCGGGGCACTGACCCCGGTGGGCAGCAGGTCCTTCACGGTGACCGTGCCACTGGTGGGGGCATTGCCGGTGTTCTGCACGCCCAGGGTGTAGCTGGCGCCACTCTGGCCGGCCACCCAGGGGCCGTTGTTGCTCTTGGTGATCGCCAGGGTCGGGCGGGCCGGCACCGGGCAGGTCAGCTTCAGGTCATCGAGCTTCAGCACGTTGGTGTCGGCGCTGGTGCCGTCTTTGAGGGTGTAGATCTGCAGCGTGACCTGGGTGCCGGGGCTGGTGAAGGTGGGCACCGTCTGCAGGGTGTAGGCGGTCGTCACCAGGGCGCCGTCGGTCTGGCGCAGCACCGCGCCGGTGGCCGCGTTGCGGAACACGTAGCGCAGCTGGGTGGCGGTGTTCGAGTGGCTGCGCACCCAGTTCTCGTAGCTCAGCTCGGCGCCGGCGGGCACGTTGATGCGCTGCTCGTACAGCAGGCCCGGGGTGCTCAGGGTGCCGCCGTTCTTGCCCTCAAAGTTGGCGATGTTCATGTACAGCGCGTAGCCCGTGCCGGAGCGGTTGATGTCGTCCCACAGGGTATACGTGCCGTCGGTGCTCGTCACGGTGGCTGCGTCGTCGTTGTCGTCGCTGTCCCCGTCGTTGATATAGCGGTGGTTTTGCACCTCGGCCAGCGCGGCGCGGGTGGGGAAGCTCTGCACGAAGGGCGCGCTGGCGGTGCAGGTGCCCGGGGCAGGGGTGGTCGTGGTCGCCGTGACCTGGGCCAGGGCGGCGCTGCTGCCCAGCAGGCCCAGGGCCAAGGCGCTCCGCAGGGCGCGGGTCCAGGTGTGCAGGGGCATCAGCGGCCCTCCTCGGTGGTGGGCGCGGCCTCGGCCGGGGCGGCGAGGTTCACGCCATTGGGCTGGTTGTCGTCCAGCATCAGGTCCAGGCGCAGGTACAGGCCCTGGCGGGTGTAGATATTGGTGCCAATGCCGCTGAAGCCCACGGGGTTGTAGCCCAGCGTGACCCAGGTGCCCGGCAGGGCGCGGTAACTGGCTTCCAGGCCCACGCTGCTCAGGGTGGAGTTGGTGGCCGGCTGGAACAGGGCGCGCCCGGCCAGCCCCAGGCCCAGGCGGTCAGTGACGTAGTAGGTGCCGCTCAGCGAGGCCTGGTAGGTGGCGCTGCCGGGCTGGGCCAGCAGGCTGCGGCCGGCCAAGCCGCCGCGCAGGGCGTACCCGGGGGTGTGGTACTCGGCGTTCACTTCCCCGATCAGTTCGGGGGTGCCGCCGGCCAGCGCGCCGTCCTTGTAGCGCACGTACGCCAGCCCCTGCCAGGGCCCCGCGCGCAGCGCCGCCGAGGCCGCGTAGTGGCGCCCGGCCCCCGCGCCGAAGATCTGCTGGGCGTCGGCAGCCAGGGTCAGCTGGTCGTTCACGCTGTAGCTCGCGCCGGCCTTCAGGCCCACGCTGAACTGGCCGGCGGTGTTGGCGGCGTCGGCGGCCACGGCGGCGCTCAGGCGCTCGGTCTTGTAGCGCAGGCCCACGCCCGCGTTCCAGCCGCCCTCGTTCTGGGCGTCGCCGTCCAGATCCAGGATGTAGCTGCCGTTCAGGCTCACGGACGTGGTGTCATTCAGGGGCAGCTGGGTGTCCACGCCAAAGCGGGCGCGGTTGCCCCAGCCGTCGGCGCCGGGCAGGTCGTAGTTCACGGCCACGTTGGTCATGCCCATCTTGGCCTGCAGGCCCAGGCTGGCGCGGTGGCCGTCTTCCCAGTTGATCTCGTCCCGGGCCGTCAGGGCGAGGTTCTCGCCCAGGGGCACATTGGCCTTGAGGGTGGTGGTGGGGTCCAGGTTGCCGCTCAGGGGCTGCACGTGCTCGGCGGTCACGCTTAGGGCGCCCTGGGTGTAGCCGGCGCTCAGAATGCCGGCCACGCCCTGTTCGGCACCCAGGCCCACGCGCACGCCCGCGCCCAGCGTGAAGGGCGAGAACGAGTACAGCCCGCGCAGATCGGCGTGGCCGGTGGTGGTGTCGGGCGCGCCGCCAGGGCCCGGGGTGCGGGTGTAAGCCGCGCGGGCGTTCACGGCGAAGCGGTCGGTGACCTCATAGGTGGCGTCAGCGCTCACGCCCAGGCCGGGCGCGGCGGCGTTCAGGCCCCGGTAGCTGCTGTCCTGGTAGTGGGCCGAGGCGTTCACGCTGAAGCGCTCGCCGGTCAGGCTGGCGCTGCCGTTCACCAGCACGCCCCCGCCCGCGTAGGCGGCCAGCAGGTCGGCGCGGGCCGTGTCGGTGGCGTAGCGGGCCCGCACGCCGATGCTGGTCACGCCGTCCACGTTCACGGCGGCGGCGCCAATGCGGGCGTTCTCGCCCACGCGGGCCCCCACCTGCACGCCCCAGGCCAGCTTGCGCGCGCCCAGGGGGTCATTCAGGCGGTAGCTGAGGCGCACGCGCAGTTCCCGGCCCTGGGCGTCCACCAGGTCCAGCGGGCGCTGGAAGTACAGCACGCCCGCCGCCGCGTCCAGGGTGTAGTCCTGCAGGCGCACCAGGGGCCGCACGAGTTCCTCGGCGCCGGTGAGCGGGTTGATGCTGACGAGTTCCACGCTTTCGCTGTCGCGCTGCAAGTTGCTCTGGCCCAGCGGCAGGGTGCGCAGGCCGTTGGGGGCGATGGTCCGGCGCACGAGGTCGCCCGGCAGCGCCGCCACGAAGCCCGACACCTGCGGATTGCTGCGGGTAAAGCCGCTGAGGGTGGTGGCGTTGATCCCAACGCTGAACACGTCCACCGGCACCGGGGCCTGGCGGTAGCTCACGCTGAAAGCGGGGTGCTCGTAGCGGGCGGCCACCGGGTCAATGCCCTGCAGCGGCATGGTTTCGGTGCTGCTGTCGCCGTAGTTGGGGTAGCGCTCCAGGGTGCTGGTGGTGGGCAGGGCGTGGGCGGTGTCCTGGCGCACGGTGGTCTGCCCGGCGGCGGTGCGGTCGGCCACCACGGCGCCGTTGGCGGCCACGTACAGCTTGCCCTCGCCAATCGGGGTTTCCAGGTACGCGGCGCCGCGCGCCTCGCCGGCCGCCACGCCGCCACTCCCCAGCAGCACGCCGGCGCTGACCATGCCAATACCCACGCGGGTGGTGCTGGGCAGCGCTTCAAAGGCCTTGGTGATCACCCGGTCGCCCAGGCGCACGCTCACGTCGAAGCGGCCGGGCACGCTCTGGGGTTCCAGTTCCAGCACGCCCTCGCCGTTCACCAGTTTCACCTGATAGCTGGCCACGCTGGGCTGGGCGTCGCCCTGGGCCGGTTCCAGGCTGGTCTGCACCGTCACGTTGCTGCTGGCGGTGGCCAGGCCGGAAGCGTCCAGCAGGCGAATTCCGATGCGCAGCGGGGTCACGCCGTCGGCCACCAGTTGCTCGGCCTTCAGTTCGGCGTTGACCGGGGTGCCGGCCAGGAACACGCGCACCGTCTGGTCCCCGAAAGTGATGGTGTTTTCGCCGGTGCGCAGCCCTATGCCATAGAACTCCTGGCGCTGGGTGCCGCGCTCGGCGTCCACGCTCTTGCGGCCCAGGGTGGCGGGGTCCACCGGCACGCCGTTCACCAGCGGCAGCGCCGTGCTGTCGGCGGGGCTTTCCAGCGCCACGGTGATGCGGTCACGCTCGCGGAACACCGTGCCGTCCAGCGGCAGTTTCAGGGCGCCCGCGTTCTCGGTGGCGGCGGCCTGGGTGTCCACGGCGGGGCGCAGGCCCCCCAGGTCGTCGAGGTTGCCCTCGCCCACCAGCACGGTCAGGCCACCCGCCGACTTGCCCACCAGGGTGGGGCTGGCCAGCGCGGGCAGGGCGCCCTCGTGGGTAACCGTGTAGGTCAGCACGCCGCGCGGGGCGCCGGGGGTGGTCCAGTAGAACTTGCCGCTGGGGCCCACCTGCGGGTCGGCCAGGGGGCGGCCACTGAGCTGGCTGCTGCCGGGCACGTAGGTGCTGCCCGCCGGGGGCTGGTGCGCCACGATCACCTGATTGGCGCCCCGGGTGCTGGGCACGTCGAAGGGAATGCGCACCGTGCTCTGGCGGGTCTGGGTGACCACCGGGGTGGGGGCCGGGGCAGGCGGGGTCTGCACCCGCAGCACGCCGCCCACCACCTGCTGGCTCTCGCAGCTGCTGCTCAGGGTGGCCTTCAGCTGGCCTTCGCTGCCGCCGTCGCCCTTCACGCGGGCGCGGTAGGTCAGCACCTTTTCCTCGCCGGGGGCCAGCTCGCCGCTGAAGGTGGTGGGGTCCAGGGCCTCCAGGGCAGCGCCGGGGTCGTCGTTCAGGGTGTAGGGGGCACTCACCCCGGAGGTGTTTTTCAGCCTCAGCGTGACCGTCACCGTTTCGCCGGCCAGGGTGGGGCTCAGCTCAGCGCGGCGCAGCTCGATCTGGGTGGCGGTGGGCAGCACGCGCACGCCCAGGGTCTGGGTCTGGTTCCAGGGGGCCAGGGTGGCGCGGGCCTCGCCGACGCCCGCCGTTTCGGCCTTGGCCTCAAAGGTCAGGACGCCGGGGTTGGCCGCGTCCACGCGGGCGGTGGCGCTGGTTTCCCCGTTGGCCGTGAAGCCAGCGGGCAGGGTCACGCGCAGGTTCGCGGGCAGGGTCTGGCGCTCAAAGGCGGTCTGGGCGCGGGCGGTGAAGGTCACCACGTCACCCACGCACACTTCGGGCTTGTCGGCGGTGAAGCTTAGGTCCACGCTGGGTTTGACCTGCACGGCCACGCGCGCCGTCTGGCCCTTGACCACGGTGGCGCTGGGGGCATTGACCGTCACCTCGGCGCCCGTGACCGGCTCGGCGCGCACCGGGTACTCCTTGGCGGGCAGGGTGAAGGGGCCAGCGGCGCCGTTCACGTTGTACGCCTGCTCGCCCACGGTCACGGTGGCCTGGGTGGGCAGCGTTTCATCGGGCAGCACCAGTTCGGCCTGAATCTCCAGGCGCCCGGTGGTGTCGGCCGTGACGATCTTGATGGGCCCAGTGCTCAGCTCAAAGCCCACCGAGTTCGACCACTGGTAGGTCTTCTGGGGCTGGCGCAGGTACAGGGTGTAGTTGCCGGGCGTTTCGGGCACGGCCACATCGGTCCACTGCAGCTCGCCGCTGATCTTGACCGGGTAGGCGTTGCCCTGGGCGTCGCGCAGCTCGCCCTGCAGCTCGCTCTCGCCGTCGCCGTCGTACAGGCGGATGCCCATGGGGCCGCCGGGGTTGTACACGTTCAGCGCCGGCACCCAGTCGTTGGAGCGGATGGTGACGTTCAGGTGGTCGGCTTCCACCGCCGCGCTCACCGAGGTCAGGCGGAAGGCGAAGGTGTTCTTGCCGTTGCCCTGGGTGCGCACCTTCAGGGTGTAGGTGCCGGCGGGCAGGTCGCTGTTCAGGAAGGTCTGCCAGTCCTGGGCGCCCACGCCGAAGTCCTGCTGCTTGACGACCTCGCCGGCGGCGTTCACCAGCGTGAAGGTGGAGCTGACCGGGGCCTTGGGGGTGCCCGTGTCGTAGTTCTCGTCGCCGTACTGGTCGGGGGTGCGGTAGTCGGCGGGGTCGAACTGGGCGCCGTAAACGTCGAGCTGCACGCGGGAGCTGACGCCCACGATCAGGCGCAGGTCCTGGTCGCCCACGGTCCACATGAGCTTGTTGCCCACCGAGGTCAGGGGAAGAGAGGTGGCGATTTCCTGCGCTGCGGCCGAGCCGAGGAGGGCCGCCGTCAGGGTGGTGATGGCGCGTTTCACTCAGTACCTCCAGCTCGCCGTCGGGTCGGTGACGGCGCCCTTGGGGTCGCCGGTCCAGCGGAAGCGGTAGGTCACCGCTCGCTCGCCACCCGGCAGGATGTCGTAGGTCAGAACGTTCTGGCCGTCAATCAGCTCGGCGCCAGCCGGCAGCGGATCGTCAATGCGCACGGCGTTCAGGTCGGCGCTGCTGCTCAGGATCAGCTGCACGCGGTACTCGCCGGCCACCTCGCCCGCAAAGACCTGCTTGCGGATGGTCAGGGTCTGCGGGGTCTGCAGCGGCAGCCCGGCCGCCACGCGCAGGGTGGTGTCGCGGATCACGGCAATCTCGCCGTAGTCGGGGGCCAGTGGGAAGTCCACGCTGGTGAGGTTGCGGACGTACACCAGGCGGCTGCCGGGGCGCCCCGCATCCTGGGGCACCGAGAGGTTCTGCGCCCACACCGAGTTGGGGTCCAGACGCAGGGCCTGGGTGCCCTCCACGAGGTTGCGGAAGTGGTAGCGGCCCTGGGCGTCGGTCAGCGCGATGCGGCCACCGGCCAGCACGACGCGGGCGTTCTGGTAGGGAATGTCAGTGCCCCGGTCATAGATGCCGTTGCGGTTGGTGTCCAGGAACACGTAGCCCACCACGTCGGCGGTGTTGCGCCCGAAGATCAGCGGATCAATGCGGTTCACGGCGCTGCTGATCGGCGTCTGGGTCTGGCCGTTGTTGCTGATGGCCGTGGCGATGGCGCTGTTGCGGATCTGGGTGCCGGCCTCCGGCGTCACCTCGGCGTCGAAGGTGATCACGGCGCTGGCGCCCGGGGCCAGGCCCGGAATCTCCCAGACGTAGGTGCGGCCCGAGACGGCCGGCACAATCGGCGTGCCGTTCAGGCGGCTGCTGCCCTCGATGTACACCAGGCCGGCCGGCAGGGTGTCCTGCACGCGGATGGTCTGCAGGGCGGCGGTGGTGCTGCGGTTGGTCACCGTGAAGGTGTAGGTGATGGTCTGGCCGTAGGCGACCTGCTCGGGGCTGCTGGTCTTGACCATCGTGAGGTTGGCCTGGTTGAACACGCCGTTTTGCACGGGGTTCGATTCGGTGGGCTCGGGCACCTCGGCGCTGGTCACCGTGAAGGTGTTCACGACCAGGGCGCCGTCGGGCGTGCTCTGGGGCACGCGGGCGCGCAGGGTCAGGGTCACGGCCTCGCCGGGGTTCAGGCGGGCAAAGCGCCACACCACGGTATCGCCTTCGAGCACCCCGCCCTGGTCAGCACTGATGAATTCCAGCGCGTCGGTGCGGATCAGGTTGCCGCCCGCGTCCAGAATGCGCAGGTTGCGCAGGTTGTCGCGGATCACCACATTGTTCAGCGCGAAGTTCTGGGCGTTGGTAAAGCTCAGGGTGTAGGTGATCTCCTGCCCCGGGGCCACCAGGCCGCTGCCCGCGCTGCCGGTCTTGACCGGGCTCAGCAGGTTCTGGGCCACGCTCAGCACGACGTCAATGGTCAGGTTGTCGGGGGCGCCGCGGCTGCTCTGGGCGCGCAGCTCAATGCGCAGGTCCTCCAGCGCAGAGCTGATGTTGCCACTGCGGATCAGGTAGCAGGCGTTGAAGTCCTTGGTGGCCTGCGGGGCCAGGTCCGGCACCCGGAAGGGCTCGGTGATGGGCGTGCCGTCGCGCTCGGTAAAGCGGATGGTGGCCTGCCCGCGCACGGCGCGCCCGGTGACCGTGATGGTGTCGGGGCGGTCGCCCAGGTTCTGCACGGTGTGCGGGAAGCACACCTCCTGCCCGATCAGGGCCACCTGCTTGGTCTGCTTGTCGTCCTCGCTGAGTTCGCCGCCCGGCAGCGCCTGCGGGTTGCCAATGGGCCCCAGGGCGATGGCGGGGGTGTAGCGCAGGGTCACGTCGGCCGGGGCGTCCACGGCGATGTCGCCGCTGCGCAGCAGGCCCACGTTGCGCCGGGTGCCGGTGACGTCCTGCGGCGCGCGCAGGCGGAAGGTCAGGGTCAGCGTCTCGCCGGGCCCCAGGCTCTCGGTGCGCACGCGGATGGCGGCCACGGGGGTGGTTTCCGTGCCGGTCCAGGCCGTGCCGTCGGCGCTGTATTCCAGCACCCCGCTGCCCTGCACGCGCGCGCTGCCACTGATGAACACGAAGTCGCGCATGTCGGGCGTGTTCAGGAAGTCGCTCACCGTGACCGGACGTGAGGCCCCAGCGCCGATGTTGCGGGCGGTCAGGGTGACTTCGGTCTCCTGGCCAGGGCGCAGCTCGGTGGCGTTGGGGGTGGCCTGGGCCTGCGGTGCGGAGGAAGGCAGCGACTGCACCGTTGAGGACTTCGTGGTGCGGAACGTCTTGGTCAGCGTCAGTTCGGGCGGCTCGCTCAGGCGAATGCGGCCCACGTTGTCGTCGTCGGTCTCGCCCGGGCGCCCCGAGGTGTTCGTGGCGCAGCTGGCGATCAGGTTGACGAAAGCGTCGCCCCGGTTGCTGCTCTGCGTGGTGGCGGGCACAAACAGGGTGGCGCTGGCGTCGGCCGCCAGGGTCACGCTCTGCACGGCCGCGTCGCCGTCGTCCAGCTGGCCGTTGCCGTTGCTGTCGGTGCGGATGCCCAGGCCGCCAGGGGTGAACTGCGAGGCAGCCTCCACGGCGGCGCGCAGGCTGACCGTGTTGGTGGCGTTGCCCGCGTTGGTCAGGGTGTAGCGCAGGGTCGCGCCCTCACCGGGCAGCAGGCTCAAGCTCTGGCCCGGCTGGGCCACGGTGCCGCTGGGCACCACGCTCACGGCGCAGATCGGCTGCACCACGGTCGTGACGGGCGGGGTCGGAATCGAAGTGGGCGGACCGCCCTCGGGGGTGAATTCCAGGGTGGCCTGGTTTTCAATCACCGTACCGGCGGGGGTGCCGGCCGCCTGCGCCGGGCTGAGCAGGGTCAGCGCCAGCGCCGCGAGCGTGTTGAGCACCGAAGGGTTGTTGCGCACGTTGCCTCCCAGGGAAAAGGGGTGGGGAAAGAACACAGTCTCGTGTTGAGGGCCGCAGGGGGAGCGAAAAAAGAAAGCGGTCGGGGCTCCCCCAGGGGGAGGGGGCGCGCCCAGGCCGCGTGGCCCAGTGCGCGCCCGTGCTCAGGCTTACTTCACTTCGACAATGAAGGTGCCGGTGATGGTCTGGCCGGGGGCCAGGATGTCGCCGGTGTCAATGGTGCCGTTGCCGTTGGTGTCCACGCCCGCGTACACCGTCACGCCGTCGTTCTGGGGCGCGGCGATGGGGGCCGCACTCCAGCTCGTGCCGTTGGTGGAGTACAGCACCGTGCCGGCGGCCGTGCTCGTGGCGCTGAAGCTCACGTAGCGGGTGTTGGCCGGCAGCGTGTCGCGGATAAACGCCTTGGTCACGTTGGCGTTGGAGGTGTTCTTGCCCACGATGGTGTAGGTCAGGCGCTCGCCGGGCTTGGCTTCGGCCTTGTCCACGGTCTTGGTGGGGGCGCCCACCGGGGTCTTGCCGACCACAATGGTGTCGTTGGTGTCGGGCACCGACACGCCGGTCGTGGGCGAGGTGGCGCGCTGGGTCAGGGTGATGGTCTGCGCGGCAGCGGCGCAGGGCACGTCCACCACGGCCACCAGCTTCAGTTCGGCGCCGGGCGCCAGCGGGCCGGTGTCGGCCACGCCGTTGTTGTTGGTGTCGGTCAGGGCGGTGTCGCCCGCGTCGAACACCTTGTTGCCGTTGTTGTCGCGGAAGTACGCGACGTTCACGGTCACGGTGCTGCCGTCCACCAGCTTGATGGGCGCGGTGCCGCTCACATCAAAGGTGTCGGTGGCGCTGCCCAGGTTGGCAATTTCCATGCCAATGGAGGTGCGGGTGGGCGCCGTGGCGCTGGTGCAGGTGCTGGGCGGAATGACGGGCGAACCAGGGTTGCCGGGCTGGCCCGCTTCGGGGGTGCCGGGGATGCCGGGGTTGCCGCCCGGGGTGGGCGTGGGGTTGCCGAAGGACAGGCCCGGCAGGTTCACGATGTCGCGCGTGGCGTCGCTCTTGCTGGGGTCGTTGCTGGAGGTGGTGACCACCGTGACCGTGGGGGCGTTGACCGGGTTGGTGGGCGCGCCGCCAGCCGGGAAGGTCACGCGCACGAGCACGTCGGCGGTGGCGCCGGGGGCCACGGTGCCCACATCGGGGGTGCCGTCGCCGTCGGTGTCGGGCAGCGGGGTGCCGTCGGGCTTCAGCAGCGTCACGGTCGCGCCGGCCGGGAAGCCCGCGAGGCTGGTGGTGATGTCCAGCACGTCGGGGCGGTTACCGGTGTTCTGCACGGTGTTCGTGAAGGTGATGGTCGTGGTGGTGGCAATCGCCTGCGCGGTCTGGGTGTCGCTCGCGCTGGGGGTAATGGTGATGCCCTCGGGGCTGGCGTAGGGCGGGGTCACGGGGTTGCCGTTGCCGTCCGGGTCATTCTTGGGCCCAATGAGCGCCGAGTCGTTGCGGGCCACGGTGGTGACGTTGGAGTTGTTGGCGTCACGGGGCACGCTGGGGTCGTTGTTGAAGGCCGGGTTGTCGCGGCGGTTGCCGGTGGGGTCGGCGCCGTAGCGGTCGGTGTTGGCGGCGGCGGCGGGCACCGTGTACACCTGGAAGAACTTCACGCTCTGGTCAATGGCCACGCCCGAGATGGAGGTGATGGCGGTGGCCGCCGCAATTTCGGCGTCGCTCAGGGTGTTGTCGTTGTTGGTGTCGGCGCTGGCGGGGAAGAAGCGGATGTTGTCCGGGGTCTTCACGGTCCCGGCGGGGTCGGGGGTGTTCGTCAGGTCGTAGGCTTCGCCCGGCACGTTGCCGGTGTTGGTCAGCGTGTAGGCGAAGCTCACGGTGTCGCCGGGGCGCGCGGTCGCACTCTGCCCGGGGCGGGTGTAGTCGGGGACAGTGCGGTCGGCGCTGCCGTCGTTGGGGGTGATGGTGAAGCTGGGCACCGGCAGCACGGTGGTGGTCACCGGGTTGGAGGGAATGGGGGGGTTGGGGGTGGTGCCGCCTTCAGGCGTGAACACGATCTCGGCCGTGTTGGTGATCACGGTGCCGGCCGGGGTCCCGGCAGCGGAGGCGGTGCCGGCGGCCAGCGCGGCCAGCAGGGTGCAGATGGTCCAGGATCTCTTCATGTCGTTTCCTCCGGGGAGCAGGGGGCGAAAGCTTCTCAGGTGACGGTCACGCGCGGGGGTCATCTGCGCGTTTGGTCCGGGCAGGAGGCGGGGGTCTGGGGCCGCGCGGCGGTGCGGGCCACCGCGCGCCGCCACGCCAAACCACAACGGCCACGGCCCCCGCATGAAGCGGTGACCGTGGCGGGGTAAAGCGCGGGCAGCTTGAGCATCAGAACACACCTCCGAGAACAAAGAGTTGACCGACAGCCTGCGGAACAGTTCCGCCTTCTGTCGGTCGCGCCACTCGCTCCTCACCTGACATAAGCGCCCGTCTGCGCCAGGTGATTCATCGCTTCAGAACTCAGGTTGTGCAATCAGGGGGCGAAAGCCGCCGGGGTCTCTCCGGACAGGCACGCAAGCGAGGGTTCAGAGGACTGACACCTTCATGTCTGACTCAGGCGTCACTATGAACTTTCTCACTCCGTACGTCCACCCGTATCATCCCGGGCCTGGGGGGGGTTGTCAAACCCCAAGGCGGCCGGATGACGCTTTGGCAATGGGGGTACCAGTTCCCCCATCAAAGGCGTCTATCTCTTCAATAAAGCGGTCAAAGAGGTAGCGGCTGTCGTGCGGGCCTGGGCTGGCTTCCGGGTGGTACTGCACCGAAAACACCGGGTAGCGCGCGTGCGCCATGCCCTCCAGGGTGCCGTCGTTCAGGTTCACATGGGTGGCCACGAAGGCCCCATTGGGAATCGAATCAATGTCCACGGCGTACCCGTGGTTCTGCGACGTGATCTCCACATTCCCCGTTAACAGATTCTTCACCGGCTGGTTGCCGCCCCGGTGGCCGAACTTCATCTTGAAGGTCTTGCCGCCCGCCGCGAGCCCCAGAATCTGGTGGCCCAGGCAGATGCCGAAGGTGGGCAGCAGCCCCATCAGTTCCCAGGCGGTCTTGTGGGCGTATTCCAGCGGGGCCGGATCGCCGGGGCCGTTGGACAGAAACAGGCCGTGCGGCTGCAGCGCCATGATCTGCGCCGGGGTGGTATGGGCGGGCACCACGATAGGCTCAATGCCCACCTCGGCCAGCCGCTCAATGATGGTGTGCTTAATCCCGAAGTCCATCAGGACCACGCGTTTGCCGTGCCGCAGGGTGGGAAAGGCGTAGGGCAGGGCGGTGGTGACCTCGCGGGTCATGTCGTGCCCGTCAATGTCCTGGTGGTCGCGGGCGCGCTGCACATACACCTGTTCCTCGGCGGGGGTGAACTCGCCGTAGGAATCTTCGGGGTGGGTGTAGGAGCGGTGGGCGATCACGCCCTTGACCACGCCGCCTTCGCGCAGACGCCGCACCAGCGCGCGGGTGTCAATGCCCTGAATGGACACCACTCCGTACTGCTGCATAAAGGCTTCCAGCGACTGCTGGGCGCGGTGGTTGGAGTACTCGCCCGAGAACTCGCGCGAGATAAAGCCGCGCACGTAGGGCTTGTTGCTCTCCATGTCGTAGATCGCCACGCCGTAGTTGCCCACATGCGGGTAGGTGATCGTCACGATCTGCCCGTTGTACGAGGGATCGGTCATGATCTCCTGGTAGCCGGTCATGGAGGTGTTGAACACCACCTCGCCCACGGTTTCGCCCCGGTGTCCGAAGGCGTAGCCCCGGTACACGGTGCCGTCTTCCAGGGCCAGGATGGCCCGCTCTTTTCTGATCATGTGTGTCCCTCCATTCGCGCCTCGCTGGACGCGTTTCATGGCCGGGCGCCGCGCGGTCCATCCTGGCTTGCCCAGTCACGGGTTTACCAGCGGTAGCGCACGCTCGCCTTGCCGATGATGACATTCCCGGTCACGCTGCGCTGTGAGGTCATGCCGTCAAAGCGGTTGATCAGGTCGGCCGCCGCGTTCATGGCCGGGGCCAGCAGTTCTTCCAGTTCCTCGTCCTGCAGCTCGGCCGGCAGGCTGCCCATCAGGTCCTTGCCGCTCAGGGCAGGCAGATCCGGGGTAAAGCCAAAGCCCGCGTTGCCCGTCAGGCCCGCGCCCTGGAAGGCCGCGCTCTGGCCCAGGGTGGCGCCGCCTTCGCGCAGGGCCGCGCGCAGGGCCTCGTCGCTCCAGGCGGTCACCAGGTAGCCGTCGCGGAAGCCGTAGACCATCTTCATGCCGGCCAGCAGGGTATCGAGCTGCTTGAAGCTCTCGCCCATCATGCCCAGACCGGCCAGCCCCGCGCCGCCCAGTTCGGCCATCATGTCCTCGTCCATGTCGCCCATGACGCGCTTCATGGTCTGGTCCTGCACATTCTTCAGGTTGGCGCGCACGCCCTGGATCGCGGCGTTCACGCTGCGGGCGTACTCGGGCAGATGGGCCTCGGCCGCCGCCTGATCGGTCACGCGCTGGTAGCTCACGCTGTAGCGCAGGCTGGCCAGGGGATCATTCTGGTTCAGGCCAGCCTTGGTGCCGCCCGCCAGGGTCACCTGCGCGCATTCGCCGCCCAGGTACCCCCCCGAGCGCTCCAGGTGACTGGCAAGCTGGCTGTCCGTGAGGAAACCAAAGGGCTCGAACAGGTCCACGCGGGTGAGCCAGCGGCCCAGGTAGGCGCCGGATTCGGGGGCGCAGGCGGTGGCCTGCACGGCCTCGGCGGTGGCCGGAATGATGTCCTGCACCTTGAAATCGCTGGTGGCGGTCAGCAGGCGGCGCAGCGGGGCGTCCTTGCCCTCGGGGTTGACCACCTGGGCCGAGGAGGTGGTCAGGCCGCTGGCGGTGGTGGTGAAGCCCCCGGCCACCTGCCCCAGCGTGTCAATCGCGTCCACCACGGGCGAAAGCAGGCGGGGCAGGAACACCTGCGACAGCTGCGAGCGAATCACCTTGGCAGCGGCGCTGAAGTTGGCGTACAGGCCCAGTTCGTTGGCGCCCGCTGCGCGCGTGGCCGCCGCGTACGGCGCCGAGGCTGCCAGCGTGGGCGCCGCCTTGCCGCTCAGGCGCCCCAGGTACGACATCAGCAGCGCCTTGTCGGTGGACACGTACAGCAGCCCCCCGCTCTGGCCCACGAACGCGTCGCCGTCGCGGGCAAAGGTGAAGTTGCCCACCCGCGCGGTGGCTTTTTTGCCCGTGAACATCTCACGCGACAGTTCACCCGCGCGGGCCACCGCCAGCAGTTCGGGGGTAAAGGTGCCGCCCTTGCCCTGCACCGCAAACACGCCCGCCACGCCCTCGCGGCCCAGCAGGTCGGTGGCGATGGCCTGGAAGCCGCTCACCATCTCGCTCGGGCTGTCCTCGCCCAGGTCGGCGGCGGCCAGCACGCGGTTCAGGGCCCCGCCAAAGCGCTGCAGGGCAGGCGCGGCATTCTTCGTTTCCAGCGTCAGCAGGGCGCCGGCGGGCAGCGAGGCGCTCAGCGGCTTCTGGGCCGTCTGGGCGCCAGCAGCGCCAGCCAGACTGAGGGCAAGGGTCGTGAGTGAGAACAGGGTGACAGTTCGCTTCATGCCACCCATCGTAACTGGCCGCCAGTCAGCGGCAGGCCGCAGATGCCCGCTCACGACAGCGCCTTGAACATGGCGATCTCGTTGCAGTTTTCAAAAAAGGCGCAGCGCTGGCATTCCGACCACACCTTGGGGTGCAGGTTCGTCTTGTCTATGCGGACGAAACCGCACTTTTCGAAGAAGCCCTGCTGGTAGGTCCAGGCAAACAGGGCGGGCAGGTCTATGGCGCGGGCCTCGGCCTCGCAGGCCTCGACCAGTTGCTTGCCCAGCCCCCGGCCCTGCATGTTCGGGTGAATCGCCAGCCCGCGCACCTCGGCCAGGTCGGGGGCCAGCAGGTGCAGCCCGCACACGCCCGCCAGCCCGCCGGGCTTGCCCTCGTGGGCCTCGGCCACCACCAGATGAAAATCCCGAATGGTCTCCGCCAGCAGGGCGCGGGACCGCACCAGCATCAGCCCCCGCGCCGCCCAGTAGCCGATCAGCTCGTGAATCGCCTCGATGTCCGAGAGCTTCGCCTTGCGCGTGGCCAGCGGCGCCTGCGGGTGCAGGTCCGGCACAGCGATGGAATCGAGGGCGAGGGTCATTGGGGCCCCTTCGGGGCCGGAAGTGGGCAGTGGGGTGTGGGAAGTGGAAGAGCTTTTTCCACTGACCAGTCACCACTCACCACTAACCGTCTTACCCCAGCGTGCGCATCCAGGTCGTGCCGCCGGGGCGCTCGCCGCGCGCGCGGTAGGCCTGAATCTGGGGTGCGTCGGGGATGTCGCCCATCACCACGGCCAGGGGCACCTGCTGAAAGCCGAAGTTGCTCCAGTCGCCGCCCTTGGAAAACAGGTACAGCGTGCGGTCGCCCCGGCCCTGGGCGTACTCCAGCGCGCTCATGATGAGCCGCCGCCCCAGGCCGCCGCCCCGGGCTTCGGGCAACACCGCCGCCCCGCGCAGCAGCGAGGCCCCCTGACCGTGTTCCAGGCCAATGGCCCCCACCGGCTGCCCGCCGCGTTCCATCACCCAGTACGTGGTGCCCTCGGCCAGGGCGGCGTCGGTGTCCAGGCCCGCTTCGTGAAACACGCGGCAGACAGTGTCCTTGTCGGTGGGGCTGGCCAGTCGAATCTGAACGCTGGAATCGGTCATGGAATGCTCCTTGTGAACGAGACTCGGCCGGGGTCACGGGGACCGCCGGAAAACAGGGGTTGTGCGTGGCGGCAGCATAGCGCAAAGCCCTGTGGAAGCGGTGCCGGGTCTGGGTCACACCCCCTCCTCTCCCCCACTGGGCTGCACGTCCAGTCGCCAGGCCTGCTCGTCGTGAATCCAGCCCTTGGTAAGGCCGCTGCGCACCTGCGGGGCTTCAGGCAGCGCGGCGCTGATCTCGGCGGCAGTGACCGGCACGAAGCCAAAGCGGCGCCAGTAGTCACCCGCTTCCTCGCTGAACAGGTACACCTGGCCGTCGCCGCGCAGGGTGGCGTGGGTCAGCGCGCTGCGCACCAGCGCGCGGCCCAGGCCCTGCGAGCGGGCCTCTGGCAGCACGGCGGTGGACCGGATGAGGCTGACCCCCTCGCCGTGTTCCAGGCCAATGCAGCCGCCGGGGGTGCCGTTCAGGTCGGCAATCCAGTAGGTGCTGCCCTGGGGCGTGACGCTGGAAGTGTGCAGCCCGCAGCGGGTGAGCAGGTCCAGAATGGTGGAAAAGTCTTCGGGCTGCGCCTGGCGCAGTTTGACGTGCATATCGGTCAGGGTCATGGGGGACTCCGGGGGTGGGGCAGGGGGCGGGTGGGGACGGGCGACAGAAACCGTCATCGTCGTCGTTCCTGATCCGCCCTGGCCGCCGCTTTGAGGAAGTACCGCACCCCCGCCCCGGCCGAAGCGTCCGTGGCCCAGCGCGGAATGACGTGCAAGTGCACATGGGGAATGTGCTGCCCGCCCGCCGGATACACGTTCCAGCCCACGGTGTAGCCGTCGGGCTTCACGGTGGCGTCCAGGTGCGCCCGGACCTCGGCCAGCAGGGCATGGACGGCGCTGGCTTCGGCGGGGGTCAGGTCAAAGACCGTCTCACAGGGCCGCTTGGTCACGATGATTCCGGAGTAGGGCAGGCCCTCGGCGTATTCGGGTTTCAGCTGGCTGTACACACACAGCTCGTTCTGCAGGGTGAAGCCGTTGCCGTTCAGCTGCCCGTGCTCGTCGGGCAGCAGCGGATTCTCGTGCGGCGCGGCCAGATACCCGGCCCATTCCTGTTTCCGGGCGGGCAGCAGGGTGCCGTTCAGGGTCACGGTCACGTCCATGGCCTTAGTCCTCCAGGGCCCGGCGGGCCTGCTGAATCGCCACCCGGACCTGTTCGGGCGCCGTGCCCCCAAAGCTGGCGCGGCCCCGCACGCTCTCTTCGACGGTCAGTTTGCCCGCCACCTCGGCGCTCAGCAGCGGGTGGGCGGCCTTCAGTTCGGCGTCGGTCAGGTCCCACAGCTGGCGCCCGGAGCGGCTGGCCAGCCCCACCAGACCGCCCACCACCTCGTGCGCCTCGCGGAAGGGCACGCCCGCGCGGGCCAGGAAATCGGCCACATCGGTGGCGGTGGAGTAGCCCCGGGCGGCGGCGGCGCGGGTAACGTCTGCGTGCCAGACCGTTTTTGGCAGCATATCGGCGTACAGCCGCAGCACAATGCTGAGGGTGTCGTAGGAGTCGAACACGCCTTCCTTGTCCTCCTGCAGGTCCTTGTTGTAGGCCAGCGGCGTGCCCTTGACCACCGTGAGCAGGCCCATCAGGTTGCCAAACAGGCGCCCCGCCTTGCCCCGGGCCAACTCGGACACGTCCGGGTTTTTCTTCTGCGGCATGATGCTGCTGCCGGTGGTGTGGCTGTCCGGCAGCGTCAGAAAGCCGAATTCAAAGGTGGAGTACAGGATCAGTTCTTCCGAAAGGCGGGAGAGGTGCGCCCCCAGAATCGCGCCGGCGCTCAGGAATTCCAGTGCGAAATCGCGGCTGCCCACGCCGTCCAAGCTGTTGGCGGTGGGGCGCGCAAAACCCAGCGCGGCGGCGGTGGCGTGTCGGTCAATGGGCCACGGCGTGCCCGCCAGTGCCGAGGAGCCCAGCGGCGACTCGTCCATGCGCGCGGCGGCGTCGCGCAGGCGGCCCTCGTCGCGTTCCAGCATCGCCACGTACGCCATGAACCAGTGCGATAGCAGAATGGGCTGCGCCACCTGCAGGTGGGTGTAGCCGGGCAGAATCACCTCACCCGGCAGATGCTTTTCGGCTTCAGCGAGCATCACGGCCCGGAGTTGACGGGTCAGGTCGGCCAGCTTCAGCGAGGCTTCCTTGGTGAACAGGCGGAAATCCACCGCCACCTGATCGTTGCGGCTGCGCGCGGTGTGCAGCTTGCCCGCCACCGGCCCAATGCGGTCACGCAGAGCGGCTTCTACATTCATATGCACGTCTTCGCGGTCCAGGCGCCACTCGAAGCTGCCCGCGCGGATGTCGGCCAGGACGGCGTGCAGCCCCTCCGTAATCTGCGCGACTTCCTCGGCACTCAGAATGCCCACCTGCCCCAGCATCGCCACATGGGCCAGCGAGCCCTGAATGTCCTGCTCGGCCAAGCGCTGGTCGAAGCCGACAGAAGCGTTAAACAGTTCCACGAGGCCGTCGGTGGCCTCGGCAAAACGGCCGCCCCAGAGTTTTTTATCGTGTTGGGTCATACATCCTTCAGTCCAGGGTGAATGTAGAGGCCACGCGCCACAGGGCGCTGAGCAGCCAGAGGTCGAGTGCCAGGGCCAGCAGCAACAACAGTCGCCAGAGCCAGGCCCGGGTGCCCCGCACCACGAAGAGCGCGGCAATGAGACCCAGAGGCAGGGTGCCCAGCAGCAGGAACCCCAGGAGCAGGAGCGGAGAAAAGATGTTCATTCACCGCACCCCGCCTCCTGCTCCCCGCGCACGTCCTTCACCAGCACCACGGGCGGCGGGCTGGCCGGGTGGGCGTGGGCATACGGCTCGTCGCTGGGCCTGTAGCCCAGGCGCTCGTAAAACGGCAGCACGTCCAGGTTGTACTGGCTGACGGCCAGCAGCACCCGCGCGTAGCCACCCCTGCGCGCCACCTGCTCCACCTCGCGCACCAGCGCCCGGCCCAGCCCCTGCCCGCGCGCCTGCGGGCGGGTGGCGAGCTTGTTCAGGGTCAGGGTGGCCTCGCCGTCCGGGCGGTAGCCCACACAGCCCAGCGCCTCGCCCCCCTCCCCCAGCGCCAGAAATCCGCCTGCGCCCGGTGAAAACAGAGAGCGTTCCAGATCAGCGGGCGTCACCCGGCTCCAGCTGCTGCGGGGATCCATGCCAGCCGCCATCATCACGGCGTGAAAGGCGGCGATGTCGTCCGGGTTCACTGGGCGCAGGGTCACGGCGCGGCCCCCAGGGTCAGGCGCAGTTCGGGGTGGGGGCTTTCCACAAAGCCCAGGCGCTCGTAAATGGGGCGGCCCTGGGCCGAGGCATGCAGGGTCACGGTGCGCAGCCCCCGCTCCTGCACGTCGGCCAGCACCGCGCGCATCAGGGCCTCGGCCACGCCCTGACGGCGGCCCTGGGGCGCCACGTACACGTTCAGCACGTAGGCGCGCAGGGTCGCGGGGTCCTCGGCCGTAGGGGGTTTGGGATGAAACATCAGCCCCGCGCCGCCCAGGGGCTGGCCGTCATGCTCGGCCACCCAGCCCACGTAGTCGCCGCTCGCCAGCGCGCCGCGCAGCCAGTCGGTCCACAGGCCCAGTTGCGCCTGCGCCGCGTCGGCCGTCAGGTCCCCCATATCCACGAACATCTGCGCGCGCTGGGCGGCGATCACCGCCGCGTCGTCCGGTCCAGCCTGTCGAATGGTCCAACCGGAGGGCGTCATGGCCCCACCCGCCCGGGAATCTGGGCGAGGTGGTGCAACTGGTGGGCCACATAGTCTTCGGTCAAAAAGCGCAGGGTCACCGGCTCGCCGCTGCCAATCTGCACTGTGTGGTCCAGGCTGGCGGGGGGCAGCGCGGCGATCAGGTGCGCCAGCTGCGTCTGGTACGCCGCCCACAGCTCGACCAGCTCGGCCCAGGGGCGCGTGGCGTAGGCGCCGGCCTGCACCCAGGCAGTCTGGTCGTAGCCCGGCAGGCTCAGGCCGCTGTCCAGGCTGACCCGCACAAAGCGGGCGTGGTTGTTCACGCCGGAATCCAGCAGGTGCCCCAGAATCTCCTTGGCGCTCCAGACCTCCGCGGCAGACTTGTGCGACGCTTGGGCCTCGCTGATTCCCCGCAGCGCGCCCAGGTGGCCCTGCACGACCTCGGCCAAGCCTGCCATCCTCAGACCTGGGCGGGCTCTTGGGGGGCCTGCTCTGCTTTGGCGGCCACGCGCGCCTGCACCCGCATGCGCAGGGCGTTGAGCTTGATAAACGCGCCGGCGTCGTGCTGGTTGTAGTCGCCGCCCGCTTCAAAGGACACGAGGTCCTTGTCGTACAGGCTCTGCGGCGCCTTGCGGCCCACCACGGTGCAACTGCCCTTGTACAGCTTCAGGCGCGCGGTGCCGGTCACGCGGCTGGCGACGTGGTCAAAGTACACCTGCAGGGCCTCGCGTTCGGGGGCGAACCAGAAGCCGTTGTAAACCAGTTCGGCGTACTTGGGCGACAGCTGGTCGCGCTGGTGCAGCACCTCACGGTCCAGGGTCAGGCTCTCCACGGCGCGGCGGGCGTGGTACAGCAGGGTGCCGCCGGGCGTTTCGTACACGCCCCGGCTCTTCATGCCCACGAAGCGGTTTTCCACGAGGTCCAGGCGGCCCACGCCGTGGCGTCCGCCGATCTCATTCGCCCTTTGAAGCAGCGCAGCCGGCGACAGCGCTTCGCCGTTGATCGCCACCGGGTTCCCAGCCTCGAACTCCACTTCCACGTATTCGGGCTCGTCGGGGGCCTGCTGGGGATCGGCGGTCAGCTTGAACATGTGGGCGGGCGGCTCGGCCCAGGGGTCTTCCAGAATGCCGCCCTCATAGGAGATATGCAGCAGGTTGGCGTCGGTGCTCCAGGGGTCCTTTTTGGTGGTGGGGACCGGAATACCGTGCTCGTGGGCAAAGGCTTCCAGATCGGCGCGGCCCTGGAAGGTCCAGTCGCGCCAGGGCGCCACGGTCACGATGTCGGGCTTCAGGGCGTAGGCGGTCATCTCGAAGCGCACCTGATCGTTGCCCTTGCCGGTGGCCCCGTGCGACACGGCCACGGCGCCCTCCTTCTGGGCAATTTCCACCATCTTCTTGGCAATCAGCGGGCGGGCAATCGAGGTCCCCAGCAGGTAAAAGCCCTCATAGAGCGCGCTGGTGCGGAACATGGGAAACACGTAGTCGCGCACGAACTCCTCGCGCAGGTCCAGGGCGTAAGCGGCCACAGCGCCCGTATTCAGCGCCTTGACCCGGGCTTCTTCCACCTCGTCGCCCTGGCCCAGGTCGGCGGTAAAGCACACCACGTCGTAGTTCTGCTCAGTCTGGAGCCACTTCAGAATGATCGAGGTGTCCAGGCCGCCGCTGTAGGCCAGCACGATCTTGTCCCGCTGCTGTTCGTTTGCCATGTGGTGATTGTCTCCTGTTTGTGTGAAGGCCGCGCCAGATTGCGCCCGGCGAGACCACGCCGCTCTGAACGTCCCCGCAGTCGGGGGCGCTCGGGCAGGGTCAACGTCGGGCAGGCAGGGTGGGCATGGTGTTTATCTGTATGGATATGCGTCGGTAACGCATAGCTATGCACAGAGGGTAGCAAGGGGGAGGGGGGCGGTCAAGCACGCTGTCCAGGCGAAAGGTGCGCCGGGTGGCCGGCACAGTCGCAAAAAGACCCAGCGCGGCGGCTGGGTCTTGCGGGGGTTCAGCTGGGAGGTCAGGGCAGGCGGTAGTTCAGGCCAATACGGGCGCTGGCCCCAATGCCCACCGTGCTGCTGGCCACGCCGCCCACGTAGACAGCCGGGCCAATGTCACCTTCCACGAAGACACTCAGGGGGTCAGTGACGTTGTAGCGCAGGCCCAGGGTCCCGTGGGGGTAGAGCAGAATGCCGCCGCCCGAACCCAGGAACACCCCAGCGCCCAGCCCCAGACCGTAGTAAGGCGTCAGCCCACCCAGGCTGGCGTCGCTCGCGCCGAAGTCGGCGAGGTAATCCACGCTGCCCCCAACAGACAGGCGGTTGAAGTTGAAGCCGGTCGCGCTCAGATTCAGGCTGTAGCGCATGGCCGAGGAGGACGTCAGGTCGTTCTGGAGGTGCAGGGTCGCCCCGGAACCCACTGAACCGCCCACCGAGGTGGCGGCGGCAGCGGTCGAGACGGCACTCAGGGCGAGCAGGCCAAACAGGGTCTTCTTCATGCCCCGCAGCATAGGGGTATTGGTCACAGTTCAGGATGGACCCGGCATGGCCAAGCCTGCAGGCAAACTTTAGAAAACCTTTAGGTTCATGCTCAGTGTGCGTGAGAATTTACACGCCCAGCGGTGAGGCCACTGTCAGGTGCGCGGCGCTACAGTGCCGCCATGTGCCCCAGCCTCCCCCCGGTGGGCCGGCGGCTGTCTGGTCTGTGCGTCTTCCCTGCCGTTGCCCTGCGCGCGCACCCCTTCGCCGCTATCCCGGACATCCCATGAGCCGCCCCCCGCCTTTGTGGCCCACGCGGCCAGTGGCCGACCCGGCCGAATTCGCCTACCGGCGCGGCGGCCTGCTGGCGCTGCTGGCCTGCGGCCTGTTCGTGAGTGCCTTTACCCTGCTGGCGCAGGTGGGCGACGATTTCAGCGACACCGACCGGATGGCGCTGAGCGTGATCATCCTGAAGAACGTGGGCTTTATGGTCTGGCTGTGGCGCCGGCCCCGCCACTTTCTGGCGATTGGCCTGACCGAACTGCTGCTGGAAATCGTGGCGGCCATCTACCGGCTGCATGTCACGCTGCACAGCCCGCCCAGCATGAATGGGCTGGGCGGCTACGCCCCCTGGATGATCGTGACCTATCTGGCGGCGTTTCTGGTACTGCCCACCCGCGCGGCGCTGGCGGTCAGTCTGGTGCAGTTTGGGGGCCTGCTGCTGGTGGGGCTGGGGTTCAGCCTGGACCCACGCAGTCATCCGGTGCTGCGCGCGGCGCTGGGCAACACCCTGCTGCAGACCTATCTGGTGCACGCCACGTTTATTGCCTTCCTGGCCCTGCAGCAGCGGCTGCTTCAGCACTACATCCAGGCGCTGGTGAACGCCCGCCACGAAGCCACCCTGGCCCGCCAGGACGCCCTGACCGGGCTGCCCAACCGCCGCCAGCTGACCTCGTGGCTGGAAGACGCCCTGCCCCATGTGAGCCACCAGCCGCTGAGCGTGGTGCTGTTTGACCTGGACCACTTCAAGCGCGTGAACGACACCTACGGGCACGACGTGGGCGACCAGACCCTGCAGCTGGTGGGCCAGGTGCTGCGCCGCTGCGTGCGCCAGCGCGACCGCGCCGGGCGCTGGGGCGGCGAGGAGTTCCTGATTCTGGTGGACGGCGACGCGGGGGCGGCGCTGGCCGTGGCCGAACGGGTGCGCGAGGCCCTGAGCCGCGAGGGGCTGGCGCAGGTGGGTCCCGTGACCATCAGCTGTGGGGTGGCGCAGGCCGCGCTGCATGAGCCGCTGGACCCCCTGCTGCGCCGCGCCGACGAGGCCCTGTACCGCGCCAAGCACGCCGGGCGCAACACGGTGAAACTGGCCGCTTAAGGGCCGCGCCCAGCCAGGAACTGCTGGCCCTTCCGCCGTGCTGCCCTGCACAACCCGCTACCCTGCCGGGCGTGCCCCCCTTCTTCCGTGGCCTGCTGCTGGGCCTGTCCCTGATCGTGGCGATTGGCCCGCAGAACGCCTTTGTGCTGCGCGCGGGCCTTACCCGGCAGCGGGCCCTGCTCTCGGCGCTGGCCTGCGCCCTGTGCGACACGGCCCTGATTGCCGCTGGCGTGCTGGGCGTGGGCGGCCTGCTGGCCCGCAGCCCGGGACTGGTGTTGGCCGGCACGCTGGGCGGCGCGGCCTTCCTGGCGTGGTACGGCCTGCGGGCGCTACGCTCGGCCTGGGTGGGGGGCGGGCCGGGGTTAGAGGCGGCGGGGGAAGCCCCCCTGACCGCCCGGCAGGTGATCGGCACCGCTGTGGGCTTCAGCCTGCTCAATCCGCACGCCCTACTGGACACGGTGGTACTGATCGGCGGGGCCAGCGCCGGGCTGGGCACGGGTGCCCGTCTGGCGTTTCTGGGCGGCACCGTGCTGGCGTCGTGGCTGTGGTTTTTCGCGCTGGCCCTGGCCGGGCGCACCCTGGCCCCGCTGATGGCCCGGCCCCAGGCGTGGCGGGTGCTGGACACCCTGATCGGCCTGACGCTGCTGCTCACGGCGGCAGGCTTGCTGCTGGGGTTAAGGGGACAGTAACGAGAGGCCCGAGCCCGCTTCCAGCCCCCCGATAGCCTCCAGAACAGCGGCCCAGTCGGTCGGGTCAGTGGCCGGAGGTGGGGGAAACAGGGTGGCTTGATGCTGCTGCCACAACGAGGTCAGCTCGGCGGCGCTCAGGCGGCCCAGTGAAGCGACCTCCTGTAGGCGTTCGCCCATCGCCCTGTTCAGCCGGGCGCGAAAGTCCTCCACCTCGGCCTGAAAAGCACTTACACCCAGGCATTGCTGGCCCTGGGCTTCTGCCCAACAGAGGTGGCCGTCCACCCGTTTGTTTCTCGTGTCCCACGACACGGTGACGGTCTCCCCCTCCCGCCAGAACCGCAGAACCGGCGGCGCCGCCAGATATCCCATATCCAGCACGCGCGCGTTCTCCCAACCGGTGGCGGTCGACCACAGGTCCCAGTCTGCCTGCTCATCCGGCCGCGCGTGCTGCCAGGCCGACACCTGCGCTTTCCACTCCGCCCAGCGGCCCGAGGCGAGCACGCTGGCGAGGGCTGGCGGCAGCGGCTCCAGCACGCGCGGCACTCTCTCGTCCAGATCCAGCCACAGGCGCGCCACCTGATAGTCCAGATGCGGCTCCGGGTCTGGCGGCAGGCCAAAGGCGGCGTTGAAAGCCGGATGATTTGTCGGCACAGCCCCGTCTGGCGTAGTCAGCCAGTACCACCCGAACGACAGCCAGTACCAGCTGCGCAGGTAGACCTGTGGGTCAAAACCGCCGGCTTCCCAGGCCTGAATCAAGGCGGGCAGGGGCTGTAACCGGAAGCCGAACAGCGGGCTCACCGCAGTTCACCCTTCCCGGCGCGGCTCAGCAGGGCCAGGGTGGGCAGGCGCACCAATGCCGCCAGGGCCAGCGCCGCGCGCACGCCCCACAGGTTGCCCGCCAGCCCGAACAGCGGCCCGCAGCTCACCTGCCCCAGGGCGTCGGCCTGCGAGGCGAAGGAATTGATGGTGGCGCGCGAGCCGCTGGGCAGGCCCTGGTTCAGCCACGCCGAATACAGCGGGCCGTACAGGCCGCGCAGCACGCCGTGAAGCAGCAGGGCGCCCGCCGCCCACCCAAAACTGGGGGCCAGCGCGAAGGCCAGCAGCGCCGCCACGCTGAGGCCCAGCACCACGCGCAGGGTACGCGCCACCTGCCTGGGCTGGCTCAGGTTCAGGCGGCGGCGCAGCGGTTCAAGCACCGCCCAGCCCAGCAGCGACCCGGCCAGGGCCAGGGCAATAAACCAGCCCTCGGGGCTCAGCCCGCCCGGCAGGCCGGTTTCGCGCAGCAGCAGAAACTCGTTCAGGCGGTCCAGGGCCTCGGTGCTGGCGCCATACAGGGCCGCCGCCGCGATCAGCAGGGTCAGCACCGGGCGGCCCCGCACTTCACGCGCGCCCTGCACCAGCGGGGCCGTAAGACTGGCCCAGGTGGACCGCTCGCCGGGGGCCGCGCGGACAAAGCCCTGTTCCGGCATCCGCAGCGCCAGGAACGCCGCCAGCGCCAGCAGCGTGCCCCCACCCACCACGATGCACAGCGCGGGGCCGCCCAAGGCCGCCAGCCCCGCTGCGCCCAGAATGCCCCCCACCCCGGCCACGCGGGCGTATTGCCCGCCCAGCAGCAGGGCGCCGCCCAGCCGGTCCTCACCCAGTTCGTCGGCCAGCCACGCTTCCTGCGCGCCGCTGAGGCAGGTGTAGCCCAGAGCACTCACCACCTGCGCCGCCAGAATGACGCCGAACACCGGAAACGAACCCACCAGCACCATGGCCACGCCCAGCGCCGCGCAGCCCAGCACCACCGACCACTTGCGCGAGAAGGCGTCGGCCAGCACCCCTGTGGGCACCTCCAGCAGAAACGCGGACAGTTCCAGCGCCGCACCCACCAGCAGCAACTGAAAGGGCGTGAGGCCCACCGTGCCAACGAAATACAGCCCTTGCAGCGTGTACGCCAGGGCAAACGCAGCGGCCATGACGGCCTCTGTGACCAGATAGACCCGCAACGCGCGGGAGGAATGGAGCATGGAAAAACCTCGGGGAGTGAATGTTCAGCGTGTCAACGTGGGGCGGCGCGTGGCCGGAGGCGGCCCGCAGCAGCGTCTGAAATGGAAGGGGTCAGTTCAGGGTTGACATGGTGAATCACGCCCCGGGGTCGGGATAGGCGGAGCATACCGGCGGCGCGGGGACCGGCGCGATAGGCCAGGTGGCTCAGGATGAAGCGTCTGCTAGTTCTACGACGGGTTCGCCCGCTTCAAGCAGCGCGTGGGCCTGGGCAAAGTGACGTTCGAACACCGCTATCAGGCGCGCCTTGCTGGTATTGCCACAGGTGACGTACAGCAATTGCGGAGGCGTGCCCAGACGCCGGACCCTTTCCAGAAAATCCGCGTCTTTGGACACCACCACCGCACCTGCCATCCGCGCCGCCTGAAAAATCACCTCGTCTTCCGCATCTCTGTACCCCAGATAACCCACGCTGTAGGCAGCAGCGCCGAACGTGACCGTGAGCCAGGGGGCGAGAGACGGCGGCAACTGGGCGTCCAGCCAGTAGGCCCGCCCAGTCATGCACTCAGGCGAGGATGGTCGATGTAACGCGCCGCCCAGAGCAGGGCCGCATAGATGTCCTCACGTTCCAGGTCGGGGTAGTCTTCCAGCACCGTTTCAATGCTGACCCCGGCACCCAGCAGGTCCAGCACGTCGGACACGCGAATCCGCATGCCTCGCAGGCAGGGGCGTCCACCACACTGCAGGGGATTGACAGTGACCCGTTCCAGCAGCGACATGGGTCCAGCATACCGGGCCCAAGTGACGCAGACGGTCACCCTACCACCTGTCCCGCATGCCTGCATAAGTTTGCACCGGGCTTACCTTCAGACCCCCCCGGGCGTGTTACGCTCGTTCTCTGGAATGCCTAAGCGTACTGACCTCCAGACCATCCTGATTCTCGGCAGCGGTCCCATTCAGATTGGGCAGGCGGCCGAGTTCGACTATTCGGGCACGCAGGCGCTGAAGGCGCTCAAGGGGGAGGGCTACCGCGTGGTGCTGGTGAACAGCAACCCTGCGACCATCATGACCGACCCCGATCTGGCCGACGCGACGTACTTAGAGCCGCTGACGCCCGAATTCGTGCGCAAGGTGATTGAAAAGGAGCGCCCCGACGCCCTGCTGCCCACCCTGGGCGGCCAGACGGCGCTGAACCTGGCGATGGACCTGTTCCACAACGGCACGCTGGACGAGTTCGGTGTGGAGCTGATTGGCGCCAACGCGGCGGCCATCAAGAAGGGTGAAGACCGCGAGGAATTCCAGGCGGCCATGAAGAAAATTGGCGTGGAGACCGCCAAGGGCCAGATGGTGCACTCGATGGAAGAAGCCATTGAGTACCAGAAAGAGATCGGCCTGCCCATCGTCATCCGGCCTTCGTTCACGCTGGGCGGCACAGGCGGCGGCATCGCGCACACCTACGAGGAGTTTCTGGCGATCACCGAGGGCGGTCTGCGCGACAGCCCGGTCACGAGTGTGCTGCTCGAAGAGTCCATCCTGGGCTGGAAGGAATACGAGCTGGAGGTGATGCGCGACCACGCCGATACGGTGGTCATCATCACGTCCATCGAGAACTTTGACCCCATGGGCGTGCACACGGGTGACTCGATCACCGTGGCGCCGGCCCAGACGCTCAGCGACGTGGAATACCAGCGCCTGCGTGACCAGTCTCTGGCGATCATCCGCGAAATTGGCGTGGACACGGGCGGCAGCAACATCCAGTTTGCGGTGAACCCCAAGGACGGCCGAGTGATCGTCATTGAGATGAACCCGCGCGTGAGCCGTTCCTCGGCGCTGGCCAGCAAGGCCACTGGCTTCCCCATCGCCAAGATTGCCGCGCTGCTGGCGGTGGGCTACCACCTCGACGAGCTGAAGAACGACATCACGCTCTCCACCCCGGCGTCGTTTGAGCCCAGCATTGACTACGTGGTGACCAAGATTCCGCGCTTCGCCTTCGAGAAGTTCCCCGGCACGCCCGACGCGCTGGGCACCCAGATGCGCTCCGTGGGCGAGGTGATGGCGATTGGCCGCACCTTCAAGGAATCGCTGCAAAAGGCGCTGCGGAGCATCGAATCCGACGTGCGCGGCGCCTACGCCGCCATGAGTGATGAGGGGCTGCGCGGCCTGCTGTACGGCAACCCCCGCCGCCTGGAAGCCGTGCTGGAACTGCTGCGCCGGGGCGAGGGCGTGAAGGCGCTGTTTGACGCCACCAAGATTGACCCCTGGTTCCTGTCGCAGCTGAAGGAAATCACGGACGCCGAAAAGGAACTGACCGACCTGGGCCCCATTGCCGAGTGGAAATACGAAATCTGGCGCGAGGTCAAGCGCCTGGGCTTCAGTGACGCCCGCATTGGTGAGATCGTGGGCCTGAGTGAATTGCAGGTGCGTGACCTGCGCAAGGCCGCCAAGGCCACGCCCGTCTACAAGACCGTGGACACCTGCGCCGCCGAGTTCGAGGCCTTTACGCCGTACCACTACTCGACCTACGAGTGGGAAGACGAGGTGCGCGGCACCGACAAGCCCAAGGTCGTGATTCTGGGCAGCGGGCCCAACCGCATTGGGCAGGGCGTGGAGTTCGATTACGCCACCGTGCATGCCGTGTGGGCCCTGCAGGAAGCCGGGTACGAGACCATCATGGTCAACTCGAACCCCGAAACGGTCAGCACCGACTACGACACCGCCGACCGCCTGTACTTCGAGCCGCTGACCTTTGAAGACGTGATGAACATCGTGGAGCACGAGCAGCCCGTGGGCGTGATCGTGCAGTTGGGCGGGCAGACGCCGCTGAAGCTGGCCAAGCGCCTAGCCGACGCGGGCGCCCCCATCATTGGCACCAGCCCCGAAACCATCCACGAGGCCGAGGACCGCGCCAGCTTCAACGCCCTGTGCGAGCGTCTGGGCCTGCCCCAGCCCAGGGGCAAGGTGGCGCAGACCCCCGAGCAGGCCACGGAGCTGGCCGCCGAACTGGGCTTTCCGCTGATGGCCCGGCCCTCCTACGTGCTGGGGGGCCGCGCCATGCGCACGGTCCGCTCCATGGATGAGCTGACCACCTACCTGAACGAGGTGTACGCCGCTGTGGAAGGCCAGCCCAGCATTCTGCTGGACCAGTTTCTGGAAGGCGCGCTGGAGCTGGATGTGGACACCCTGTGCGACGGGGAGACCGCCGTGGTCGCCGGCATCATGGAGCATGTGGAGGCCGCTGGGGTGCACTCCGGTGACAGCGCCTGCATCCTGCCGCCCGTGAACCTGAGCCCGGAGCTGCTGACCCGCGTGAAGGCCGACACCGAGCGTCTGGCGCTGGAACTGGGCGTGAAGGGGCTGATGAACGTGCAGTGGGCGGTCAAGGACGGCACCGCGTACATTCTGGAAGCCAACCCGCGCGCCAGCCGCACGGTGCCGTTCGTGTCCAAGGCCGTGAACCATCCCCTCGCCAAGAGTGCGGCGCGCATTGCCGTGGGGCACACGCTGGCGCAGATTGGCTTCACGCAGACGCCCACGCCGGGCATGTACTCGGTGAAGGAGGTGCACCTGCCCTTCCTGAAGTTCAAGGGTGTGCTGCCGGTGCTGGGCCCCGAAATGAAGAGCACGGGCGAGAGCATGGGCATTGACGCCGACCCCTACCGCGCCTTCTACCGCGCGCAGATTGGCGCGAAGAACTACCTGCCCACCGAAGGCACGGCGCTGGTCCTGGGCGAGGGGCTGGACGAGGTGGCCCAGACACTGACCGAGGCCGGCCTGAACGTGATCCGCGAGCGCAACGGCGACGACCTGCCCGCCCTGCTGATTGACACCACGGGAAGCGAGCTGCTGCGCACCGCCCTGGAACGCGGCGTGCCGATTGTCAGCACGCAAGAAGGCGCCGAGTGGACGGCTAAGGCGATTGCGGCCGTGAAGGGTGAGATGTTGGGCGTGCAGAGCTTGCAGGAGTGGCAAGGCCAGAACGTCGCGGCTGATTGAATCTGTAGAGGCCAAGGACCCGGGGCGAACGCGTCTCCGGGTTCTCGTCCGTTTATGCCCTGCCTTCTCTAATGACTCTGCCATTACGCAGTACACACGCCGCTTCACAGCCTCTCGCCTACCCTTCGCCCATGACTGATAAAAGGAACGAAGCCGAGCAGATGCAGGACGCCTACGCCCAGCGCCAGGAACACGAGCGCCAGACCGGCAAAACCAGTGCGGGGGGCGCAGGTAGCACCGGCACGCCGGGCAACAACGAAACGGGGAGCGAGCCTTCAGAGGTCAGTGACGGCGGCGAACGCTCTGGGCCCCAGGAGAACTGAAGTGGGAAAGGACAGAAGAAACGCAGGTGGGCCAGAACTGGCTGCCTGCGTTTCTTTCGGTGGCTGCACCTCTGAACAGCGCCCGTTGTCCTACCCTACAGAGCCAGATGCAGCCGAATCCTGTCGTCCAGTTCCGCCATGAGATCGGCTGGCACTTGTCCAAGCCGTTTCCTCACCCGGCTCAGGGCCACACTGCGAATCTGCTCAACCTGGGCCTTGCTGTCGTGATCTAAACCTGTGCGCTGATTAGGAAGCAACACTTGAAAGTGGTACACGCGCTCAACATTGGTGGTCAGCGGAATCACGGTCACCACAACGTTTTGAGCATTGGCGGCGTTGTTGGTGACAATGACCGCTGGCCTGATGTTGTCTGCTTCGTTCTCCCTCGCCGGAGCGAAATTAACGAGACAGATGTCACCCCGGCGAATCAGCCCTTTGGCCACTGCGCCGCCTCATCGTCCAATCCATCGCCCGCTTCCAGGTCAACAAATTCGCCAGACTGCGCATAGGCGGCATATTCCTCGGCCAGGAGTTGTTCCTGCAAAGCACGCAGCCCCAGGGCAATAATCTCGCTCTTACTGGTGCCTGTGCGCTGCTGATACTCGTCCACGAAAGCGGCGAGATGAGGCGGCAAACTTGCAGTGATCCGCTGTGCAGATTCGTATGCCATAAGTGCATATTAAACTTCATACGAACGAGGAACTGAGGAGTGGCGTACCTTGTCCTCCTATGCCCTACCGCCTGCGCTTTTTCTTCGACACCGGCTCCGGCATCTGCCTGTGGGCGGGTGATCCGGCCACAGAGGCGCGGTACGGGCTGGCGGTGGACCCCCAGACCCTCCCCCTCCCACCCGAACTGGTGGCCGAGGCCGAACGGTTAATTGCCCTCTGGGACACCGGCATTGACTGGAACGACCCCGGCGGGTCCTCACCGTGGACAGCCGAGGATACGCGGCGCTTCCAGGCCCAGGCCGAGGCGCTGCTGGACCGGCTGCGGGTGGCACTGGGGCCAGGATTCATGGTGGTGGACGAACGGCAGCGGGCCTAGAGCCGTCCTATAATAGTTTCATGCCGTTGCAGAGGACATTCACTCTGACATCCCGTGAAGATGCAGCTCGCGCTGACCGGGAAGCCAACTGGGCGAAAACACCCCGGCAACGCCTGGCTGAAATAGAGTTCCTGCGTTCGCAGAGGTACCCCGGTGGAATTGCCCCTAGACTTCAGAGAACTCTTGAGTTTATTGAACGCCCACGGCGTTGAATACGTGCTGGTCGGTGGGTATGCGGTGGGAGTCCACGGCTTTCCACGTTACACCGGTGACCTTGACCTGTTTTATGGGAGAGGCGCAGAAAACGCACGGCGGCTGGCCGCCGCTCTGGCCGAGTTCGGGTTGAACGTCACTCCTGAGAAGCTTGACCAGGAGAACGTCATGTTCCGCATGGGCGTTAAACCGGTCATGGTGGAATTTATGAGCGAGATCACCGGGGTGCCCTTTGCGCAGGCCTGGGCAAACCGCGTGGCATGGACTTTGGATGACCTGAGCATTCCTTTGATTTCATTGGCAGATTTGCGCCGGAACAAACAAGCCTCTGGCAGGCACAAAGATTTGGCTGACTTGGAGGAACTTCCCGAAACGTAAGGTTAGAAAGGAAACGCTGTCCCACTTCAATCTCCCTTCACTCGCCGTCAGCTGGCGGGTGCCAAGCTGCCGGGCATGACGAACATCCTTCGGGCTTCGGCCCTGGCTCTGGCGCTGCTGGGCGCGGCGCAGGCCGCCACCGCCGTCACCACGACCACCGCCAACCTGCGCCGCGCGCCGTCCATGTCGGGCGCTGTGGTGGCGGTGGTCCCCCAGGGGCGCCTGCTGACGGTGGCCTGCCAGGGCAGCTGGTGCCGCACCACGTACCAGGGCCGGGGCGGCTACATGGCCCGCAGCCTCCTGCGCCCGGTGCCGCGCAGCGCGCCGCTGGCCGGTCAGGGCACCCGCTTTTTCGCTTCTTGCCAGGCCATGCGCCGGGCTGGGGTGGCCCCGCTGCGCATAGGCAACGTGGGCTACCGCGTGGGCCTGGACCAGAACCGCAACGGCTGGGCCTGCGAGCTGGGCGAGCGGTAAGCCAGAGTCAAGCCAAAGGCAGAGGGGCGGATGTGTGATCTCCGCCCCTTTCCCTTCGCCTTACTTGTACTGCGGCCAGGGCCAAGTTTTAAAAGTCACTTCCTGCCATTTGGGGTGCATGCCCTCGTCTTCCTGCAGGTTCACCAGTTTGCTCATGGCGCACTTCTGGTATTTCAGCAGCAGATCCTTCTTCTCGGGGGTTTTAAAGTCGCGGGTGGCCAGCACGCTCTGCACGGCCACGGTGGGCACGCTGCCCGCGCCCAGGGTGGGGTACAGCAGCTTGGCGCTGGTGTAAATGCCCTGCAGGGCCGGCGCGTACGGCACCGGAATCAGGTTCACGCCGCTCAGGTCCTTGACCCAGGTGGCGGGTTGGCCCACCACGGCCAGCACCGCGTCGGCCTGGTTGGCGCGCAGCAGGGCAAAGGCGGAGTCGCGGTCCTTGACCGACAGCACCGCAAAAGGCACGCCCAGCTTGGCGCTCAGCACCCGGGCCGTGATGATGCTGCCGCCCCAGGCCGCCACGCGCTTGCCCTTCAGGTCGTTGAAGGTGCCCACGCCCGTGGTGGTCACGCGCCCCAGAAGATCGCGCTTCTGCACCACCGGCTTGGCAAAGAGGTGCACTTCTTCGCTGTGCAGCGGCAGCAGGGCCTTGATGTTCTGCACGCGGGCGTCGCCGTCAATCTGCTCTTTGGCCTTCAGCACGTCGCTCTGCACAAAGGCCAGCGACACCTCGTTGCCCAGCAGCAGGTCAATGTTTTCCAGGCTGCCGCTGGTGCCGCGTTCTTTCAGGTAGGCGCTCTGGGCGCACACCTTGCCAATGTTCTTGAACATGGTGGAGTAGGTGCCCGTCGAGCTGCCCGTCGCCACGTTCAGAAAGGTGGGCGTGGCGGCCCCGCTCAGGGGGGCGCACAGCAGCAGGGTCGCCAGAGACAGCATGCGTCGCTTCATAGGAACTCCTGAAAAGGGGATTATTTGAGACCGCCGTAGCCGCCCGGGTCCTGCGGGGTGGCCGGGGCCGAGGTGGCTGGGGTGGCCGCTGGACCAGCGGAAGGGCTGCTGGCGGTGGCGCCGCGCTGGTCCAGCACGATCACCACGCCGCACACCACCAGAATCAGGGCCAGCAGGGCGCCAATGCGCGCGGCGCGGTTCATGCGCCGGCTCCGCGCTTGGTGCGGCTTTCCTCACCCGCCGCCAGTGCCTGATCCAGCAACGCGGCGTTGCGCCCGGCGCGGCGGGCAATCTCGGAGAGGGCGCTCTCGGTCACGTGGCGGTCCTCGGCGCTCAGCTTGGCCTGCTGCAGGGCGGTGGCCACATTGCCCTTGGCCTGGGCCAGCTGGGTGTCAATGCGCGCCTTTTTGATCTGGCGGTCGAACTCGGCCAGATCGGCGCGCAGGTCGGTCAGGTGGGTCTGGGCGCGGGCAAAAGCGTCGCGGCTGACCTGCAGGTCGCCCTCCCAGCGCGCGATGTCCGCAGCGTCCATGTCGGCGCGGTTGCTCTCGATCAGGCGCCGGAAGTCTTCCAGATGCCCGTTGGCCTCCTGCAGCTGCTGGGCTTTCACGCCAATCAGCTGCTCAAACTGCTTGCGCTGCACAATCAGGGTTTCCAGGGGCATGGCGCGCGCCACGCCCTCTTTGGCGCGCACCCGGCCGGCATTCAGCGCCAGAATCAGGGCCGGCATCAGGAAAATCACAGCCAGAATGGCGACCAGAAAGGCCCCCAGCGTCACGGTGGTCAGTGCCACGTTGAACAGCGCAATCGCCGCGCCGCCCAGGGCCGCGAGCGCCAGCACCCCGCCGCCCGTCACCAGGGCGAGTTTGCCTGCCGTGACCGGCCGCTTGGCCGGGGCCTGCGTGGAGGGCCGCAGTTCGATCACGCTTTCGTCCCGGAAGGGCTGGCTCATACCCCTCTTATACGCCCAATTGCGCCCCGGCGTTGCGCCCGTTGCGGCGCGGGCGGGTGGCTTTACAAGCTGGCCGCCGGAATGCTACCTTTCCTGAGCCCGAAATTCGGGGCTGTGGCGCAGTTGGGAGCGCGTCTGAATGGCATTCAGAAGGTCAGGGGTTCGAATCCCCTCAGCTCCACCAGAAGACCCCCGGAAGGATGATTCCTCCGGGGGGTCTTTTTTGCCGTGCCTCCGCCAGGAAGGGGCGCTCTTCTCTCTGCGTACCTGCGCTGGGCATCACCATCAACTGTCCAGGCTCAGCACGCGGTAGGTGGCACTCCGGGACCCCAGGTTCACCGTGAAGGTCTCGCCCACCCGGCGCCCCAGCAGGGCCTGCCCCACCGGGCTCTCGGTGCTCACCCGTGGCCGCTCGCCCGCCACTGCCGAAGCCTCCAGGGGTGCCACCAGTTGCAAGCGCCGTTCGCGCCCGGACGCCATGTCTTGCAAGGTCACCAGGCTGCCCAGCTGGGCGGTGTCGGGGGCACCGGGGGCAGGCGCCAGCACAGTGGCCTGCGCCAGACTGTCTTCCAGCCCGGCGATGCGCTCTTGCAGGGCCAGCAGATCCTGCTGCGCGGCGCTGAGGCCCAGGTTCTCGTTGTCGTTGGCGCTCAGCTGCTCTTGCACCACGCGGCGGGCCTCTTCCAGGCGGGCGTACTCCTGCTGCAACAGGCGCTGCAGGCGCTCGTGGCCTTCCGGGGTGAGTTGGGTGGTGTGGGGCATGGGCACCTCTGGGTGGGGCGTGGGCGCAGTGTGCCACGGGGGCCAGGGGCAGGTGGGCTGCATGAAGACCCTGGCAAGCGCAGCTTCAGCCCCCTGCAAGTTCGGTTCATCTGGGCCGGGCACCCAGCCCGCCAGACTGGCCGCATGACCCGACGCCGCACAGCTGTCCTGCTGGCTGGCGCGCTGCTGGTGGCGGCCCCCGCTCAGCAGGCGCAGGCCACCGTGGCCGAAAAAGCCAAGTTCGTCTTTCACCTGGGCGCGGCGTACTACGCCTTCAACACCTGGGTCTGGAAGCCCTACCGCCAGTACAAGTTTCAGGTGGGCGCACCCGGGCAGCGCGCCAATATCGTCAAGGCCGGGCTGGCGCTGGCCTTTGCGGCCTATCAGGTGAACGCCGCCGTCAAGATGACGCGCAACACCAAAGACCCCTTCCTGAACAAGATTGGTTCCCTGCTGCCCGGCTTCGGGCAATCCCTGGGGGCCGTGGGGAGTGACCTGCAGCGGGGCCGCTTCAACGAGGCCGGGATTCATGACCTCAACCGCCGCATGAACACGCTGCTGAACACCGCCCAGGATCAGGGGCAGCCCATCCGCCCGGTGGCTGTTCCGATTCCGGGCCTTTAAGCACACAGGAACCAGACCGGCCACGTTTCAGCCCTGCCCCTGGCCCACTGAAACGCGGCCCTTCACACTGGCGGGCATGACCCCACAGGCGTCCCTGCAGATCACCGACCCCGCAGCGGCCCGCGCGCTGCGCCAGCATCACGCTTTTCTGGGCCTGTTCGTCCAGCCCCAGTCGCCCAGCGAGGTGGCGGCGCGGGCGGGGATGGCGGCCAACCTCGTGCACCACCACGCCCGGCGCCTGACCGATTGCGGGCTGCTGTTCGAGCAGCGGCGCGAAGGCGGACGGGTGTACTTTCAGCTGGCCGCCCGCGAATTTCGCGTGCCCATGACGCTGCTGCCGCCCGGCGACGCGCAAGGCAACGGCACCGCTGACCTGCAGGACTTGAGTGACGGCTTCCTGCGCGCCTACGAGCGGTCCTGGGCCCTGGTCCATGACGGTGAAGAGGACGTGTATGGCTTTGGCGATGCCCACCAGCCGGCCCCGCCCATGACCCCGCCCGATGCCCCCAGCCCAGAGGGCCACCCGGCCCATCTGGACCGCCTCACCCTGCACCTGAGCCCACAGCGATACCGGCAGCTGGCCCGCGCCCTGAGTGCCCTGCTGGAGGAAGCCCAGACGGAAGGCCACAGCGCCGGCGGGGTGCCCTGCACCCTGGCCGTGCTGGCTTTCCGCGCCGAGGACACGCCCCACCGCAGCCTGTCGCGTGCCGTGAACAGCTTTCTGGGCGCTGACCCAGCCTGACGCCCGGCCCAAGAAAAGGGGCCCGCCACAATGGACAGGCCCCATACACTTGCTTGCCGCTTACGCGCCGACGAGCTGCCTGTCCAGGCCGAACACGCGGTCGTCCACGGCCAGGGTTTCGTTGCCGGCCTTGATGGTGGTGGCCAGCGTCTTGATCTCGGGGAACAGCTTGGCAAAGTAGAACCGGGCCGTCTGCACCTTGGCGAGGTAGAAGCCGTCCTTGTCCTGACCGGCGTCAATCTTGTCCTGGGCGATCTTGGCCATGCGGGCCCACAGGTAGCCGTACACCACATGGCCGAAGAAGCGCAGGTAGTCCACGGCGGCGGCGTTCACCTCGTCGGCGCCGCCCTCCTGCATGGCCTTCTGGCCCACAACCATCGTCAGCGAGCCCAGCTGCTGCGCGGCCTTGCCCAGCTGCGACACGTACTCGCCAATGGCCTCGTCGTCCTCGTGCTCTTCCACAAAGGCCTGAAGGGTGCCGGCCAGCTTCTGCAGCTTCTTGCCGCCGTCCATCAGCACCTTGCGGCCCAGCAGGTCCAGCGCCTGAATGCCGTTGGTGCCCTCGTAAATCTGGCCGATGCGGGCGTCACGGACGAACTGCTCCATGCCCCATTCCTGAATGTAGCCGTGGCCGCCAAACACCTGCTGGCTCTGCACCGCCACGTTAAAGCCGTTGTCGGTCATAAAGGCCTTGGCGATGGGGGTCAGCAGGGCCACCAGATCGGCGGCTTCCTTGCGCTTGGCCTCGTCGGGGTGGTGGTGCTCGGTGTCCAGGCTCAGGGCCAGCCACATCGCCATGGCGCGCCCGGCCTCGCTGTAGGCCTTGCCGGTCAGCAGCATGCGGCGCACGTCAGGGTGCACGATGATGGGGTCGGCCTGCTCGCTGGGGTTCACGCGGGGCTCGTGGCGCATCTGGGTGCGGTCCTTGGCGTAGGCCAGGGCGTTCTGGTAGGCCACCTCGCCCAGGCCCAGGCCCTGCAGGCCGGTGCCCAGTCGCGCGGCGTTCATCATGATGAACATGTGGTTCATGCCCTTGTTCACTTCGCCGACCAGCCAGCCCTTGGCCCCGTCGAAGTTCAGAACGGCCGTGGCGTTGCCATGAATGCCCATCTTGTGTTCCAGGCTGCCGCACACCACGCCGTTGCGCTCGCCCACGCGGCCGTCAGCGCCCGGGATGAACTTGGGCACCAGGAACAGCGAGATGCCCTTGGTGCCCTCGGGGCTGCCGTCCAGGCGGGCCAGCACGAGGTGCACGATGTTCTCGGCCATGTCGTGCTCACCGGCGGAGATAAAGATCTTGGTGCCCGTAATGCTGTAGGAGCCGTCGCCGTTGTCGCTGGCCTTGGTGCGGATCATGCCCAGGTCGGTGCCGGCGTGGGGCTCGGTGAGGCACATGGTGCCGGTCCACTCGCCAGACACGATCTTGGGCAGGTACAGGTTCTTCAGCTCGTCGCTGCCCACGGCGTGCAGGGCAGAGTAGGCCCCGTGCGACAGGCCGGGGTACATGGCCCAGGCCACGTTCGCGGAGTTCATCATCTCGACCAGCACGTTGCTGATCAGGTGGGGCATGCCCTGGCCGCCGTAGTTGGGGTCGGCGTCCAGCGCGGACCAGCCGGCCTGGGTGTACTTCTGGTACGCGGCCTTGAAGCCCGTGGGGGTGGTCACGTCGCCGTTCTCGTGGCGGGTGCAGCCTTCCTTGTCGCCCACAGCGTTCAGGGGCACCAGTTCGCTTTCCACGAAGCGCGCGGCCTCGTCCAGCACCTGGCTCAGCAGATCGGCGTCGGCCGTCTCGTTCTGGGCGTAGTAGGGCATCTGGGCCAGCTGGCCGGGGGCGTCCAGCAGCTCGTTCATCAGGAACTTGATGTCGCGCAGGGGGGCTTTGTAGGTGGGCATAGTTGGTGTCCTCCGTGTGTGGGGTTTCGCCCCTGGGGGACGCCACCCGGCACTGTTAGTTGAACCGAGTATAAAACGTTCCGGGGCGAATGTCATGTGAGGTGGGCTGCTGTCTCACCGTGGCCCTCCCCTCACCCCGGCAGAGCGGCGGGGCTGATCGCCCCTTCATGCAGCTGCCTGGCGTCGGGGGCAGCCCCGGGCGGGGGGCGCATTTTCGGGTATTGTGAAGAATCATGAACTATCCGAGCCTGGTCTGGCACCTCAAGAGAACGGAGCTGTTCGCCGACCTTGAACTTGCCGAACTGGAGCGCGTGGCGGCCAGCACGCCTTACCGCTCGTATGGGCCCGGCGAAGTGATCTACCGTATGGACGACCCGGCCGACGCGCTGTACTTCGTGCGCAGCGGCCTGGTGAAAATCAGCAAGCTGTTTCCCAACGGCAAGGAAGCGATTCTGGGCGTCATCGGCCAGCACGACACCTTTGGCGAACTGCTGCTGCAACCCGAAGAGCGCCGCCCCACCCAGGCCGAGGCGCTGGAACGCACCACCCTGATCGTGCTGCCGCGCAGCGAACTGCAAAAGCTGCTGGGCAGCAAGCCAGATCTGGCCATGAAGCTTATTCGCCTGATGGCCGCCCGCCTCTTTGAAGCGCAGGCCTGGACCGCCACGGTAAGCGCCTACAGCGCCCCGGAGCGCGTCGCCAGCCTTCTCTACCGCCTGGCGCGTGAATTTGGCCGCCCTCACAGCCAGGGCGTGGAACTGAACCTGAAGCTGAACCAGGAAGACATCGCCCGCATGGTGGGCGCCACCCGCGAAACGGTCAGCCACTCGCTGGGCAAGCTGAAACAGGACGGCGCGATTGTCCGCGCCCGCACGCCGATCATCGTGCGGATGGACGCGCTGAAGCGGTACATCGAGCAGGGGAGCTGAGGGGCGCTGGGGCGCTGGTCAAAGGGTCTAAGAGTCGAAGGGTCTAAGGGTCAAAGAGGGGCGGAACTTCCCCGCAATGTTCGGCGTCCCAGCCGCCCAGCGCGGGCCGGTGCCCTCTCGACTCCTCCACTTCTCGACCCCTCGACGCCGTTGCCCGTAGCGCCCCGCGCGCAACCTCGCCCCCGCTTGCCCCGCCTCCCCACTACACTCGCCCCATGCCCACCATCCGCCCGGCCACGCTGCAGGACGCCCCAGCCATTGCGGCCATTCATACGGGGAGCTGGCGCGAAACCTACGCGGGGCTGATGCCCGCCGATTTTCTGGCGCGCATGACCGACGACGCGCAGCGTGGGCGCCGGGCCGCCTTCTGGGCCCAGAACATCGCGGCGGGCCAGGACGCCGTGCTGGTGGCCGAGGACGCGGGCGCGGTGATCGCCTTTGCCTCGGCGGGCGCCCCGCGCGATCACGAGGGCTACGACGCCGAACTGTTCACGCTGTACAGCCGCCGCGCCGTTCAGGGACGGGGCACAGGCCGGGCCCTGCTGCGCGCCGTGGCCGACACCCTGCAGGCACGCGGCGCGCAGAGCATGGCCCTGTGGGTGCTGGACGTGAACCCCACGCGGCACTGGTACGCCCGCCAGGGCGCGGCCGAGGCCGGCGAGAAGGTGCAGCCCATCCCCGGCGGCGAACTGCGCGAGGTGCGGATGGTGTGGGCAGACCTGAGCACCGTGGCCGCCGGTCCCTGAGGGAAAATGGCTCATGGCTCATGGCTCATGGCTCATGGCTCATGGCTCATGGCTCATGGCTCATGGCTCATGGCTCACGGCTCATGGCTCATGGCTCACGGCTCATGGCCCAAGCCCTCTACCGCCGCAGCTTGCGCGCGGCCTCGTCTGGCGTGATTTCGCCGCGTTCCAGGCTGGCCAGCACTTCGGCCTGGGGGTCAGCCTGCTCCGGCTCGTAGCCGATGGCGCGCAGCAGGGTGTCGAAGCGGGCGCGCACGGTGGGGTAACTCAGGCCCAGCACCCGCTCGACCTCTTTCAGGTTGCCGCGCACGCGGATGTACAGGCGCAGAAACTCCAGGTTTTCCGGGCTGAGCACCGCAAATTCGTTCAGTTCAAACACCCCGCGCACCGTCACGCCGCTGGTGGGAAAACGCAGCTCGGTGACCAGCGGGGCCTCGGTTTCATCGGGAAAGGGCAGGGGCAGGGGGCGCATGGGGTTCATGGTTGATGGTTCCTGGGTGATGGTCAAGCGTGGGGCGGTGATGGCAGACGGTTGATGGTTGATGGAAAAAGACCTGCTTCTCCATCAACCATCACCTGTCAACCCTTTACTTCAGCGCAATGTGGACTTCGTTGCCGTGCTGGTCCTCGGCGTCAATCAGGGGGCCGGGGGCGGGGTTGGCCTCGATGAGCAGTTGCAGGGTTTCGAGGGTGAAGCCGGCGCTTTCCAGGGCGGCGCGGCCGTGGGGCGGAATCAGCTTGTCGAGGTGGGCGGCGAGGCTCACGGGAATGTTGGCGCTGAACTCGTCGCCGTGCTGGGATTCCACCTGAATGCGCAGCACCCGGGCCGAGCGGCTGGGGCCGGGCTGGGGGCTGTCGCCGTGCATGTGGCGCTCGAACTGCGACACCTCGCGTTCAACTTGAGACGTGATGTTCTCGACCATAGCGTCTATGCCTCCAGTCAGGCGGTCCACAAAGCGGTCCATGCGGGGCCCGGGGCGGCCACCCACCACCACGCGCGGGCCGGAGGGGGGGCGGGGCGGCTGGGGCGGAAAGGGAGCGCCTGGCGCGGCGTCGCGCACCCCGCGCAGCAGCATCAGGTGTTCGGCCACCTGGGCACTGTCCAGTTCCTCGCGGGAGAGAAGGGCGCTCAGCAGCTCGCGGTCACTGTCGGTCAGGGCCAGTTTGGGGCTCAGGGCGGCCAGCAGGGGCGCGGCGTCGTCCAGGGTGAGCTTGCCGGCGCGGATCAGGTCCAGAATGCGCTTGATCTTTTCTTTCATGGCCGCTCTCCCCAGGGGTGACGGGCGGGGGCGCTGCGCAGCGTGGCCGCCAGATACAGGTCCAGCCGGGCGTCGTACTCGGCCCGCACCTCGGCGCGCAGGCGCTGCCGGGCGAGGCAGTCTTCGGCACTGGGCGGGCGCACCAGCCGGGCCCAGGCGCGGCGCAGCCACGCGCGGGCGTCCGTGCTGACCGGCGGCAGCGCCACCGGCAGCGGATGGGCGGGAAGTTTCATCACTGGGTCACCACCTTCAGACTGCCGGCGGCCACTTTGCTGTGCAGGGTGGCGTCGCCGCTGCCCAGCTGGCCGTGGTGGCGGGTGTTCAGAAAGCCGCCCTGGCGCTGGGTGGGAAAGTCGGCGCGGAAGTTGCCCACGGTCACGCTGGCGTCCAGGCGCACGCTGCTGCCTTCTTGCAGGTACAGGGTGGCGTTGCCCGCGTTGACCTCCACGCGGTGGTCGCCGCCGCTCAGGATGCCCGCCCACTTCAGGTTGCCGCCGTTCACGCTGGCGTCCAGGGTGCGCGCGCCCTTCAGGGAAAGGTTGCCGCCGTTCACCCGCAGGTGGGTGGGGCCGCCCAGTTCAGCGGCGGTCAGGTTGCCGCCGTTTACCTCGGCGTGCAGGCTGGCGGCGCGGCCCATGCGCACGTTGCCGCCGTTCACCTCGGCGCGCATGTCGCCGGCCAGATCGGGCAGGGTCAGGTTGCCGCCGTTCACTTCGGCGCGCACATGGCCCGGGGTAAAGGGCACGGTCAGGATGGCCTTCAGGCTGCCCTGGCCGGGGCCGGTGTGGTGCATGGAGCCGGGCACGCGCGCCACCCGCCAGCCCTGCGGGGTCTGGTCCAGGGTCAGGCGCCCTTCCTCGTTGGCGCTGAGGTGCGGCGCGCCCAGCGCCGGGTCCTGCACCACCGTCAGGCTGTAGCCCTTCACCAGCAGGTGCAGCGCGTGTTCGGCCTGGGGCGGGGGCAGGGCGGGGCCGCTGGCCGGGCTGACCGGCGGCAGGTCTGAGACAGGGCCGGCCTCTTCGAGCAGCCCCCGGGCTTCCTCGGCGGTGAGTTTGCCTTCGGCCACCAGACGCTGAACGTGCGAACGGAAGTCGTCCTGCGGATGCTGTTCATTCATGCTCGTCTCCTTGGAAGATATAGAAACATAGATTTTACGGATTGTCAAATTCAAGTTTCCATATCTCTCAAGTTTGAGGCGGAGGGGTGGGCAGCTCTGGCATGCCCGGGGACGAGGCCTGGCAGGGCTGGGCAATTGGGAGGACTAGATAATTCGACCAGCACAGCTTCTTTCCACCGCAGGCCCATTTGACAGGGGAAACCACCCCAGCTTCCGCTCTGCACCTTGTCGCCCGACCTAACAACCCAGCCTTACTTAAAGCGAAACCTCCCCTTTCCATCCCGTCCACCTCTTTCCTCCCCTATCCTCTGAAGCATGACCATGCCCGAACTCACACCGGCCCAGCGCACCGAAGTGGAACTGCTGGCCCGGGGCAAACAGGACAAAAGCCGCACCCTGCGCGACCTGAAACTGCCGGAAACCCCGCAGGCGGCCCACGCCCTGCTGCTGCGTGCGGGGCTGTGGGATGAGGCGCGCACGCCCTACGCCGACCGGCTGGGCGCGGCCCTGCAGCCCGTGACGCTGCCGGTGCCGCCCTTTCCCGAGGAGCCGCGCCTGGACCTGACCCAGTTGCAGAGCTACGCCATTGACGACGAGGGCAACCGCGACCCCGACGACGCGGTGGCGGTGGAGCCCCTGCCGGGGGGCGGCACCCGGCTGTGGGTGCATGTGGCGGATGTGGCGGCGCTGATTGCCCCCGACAGCGACCTGGACCTGGAAGCGCGTTCGCGCGGCGCCACCCTGTACCTGCCCGACCAGACGGTGGGCATGGTGCCCGACGCCCTGGTGGCGCAGGCGGGCCTGGGCCTGCACCCCACTACCCCCGCCCTGAGCATCAGCCTGGATCTGGACCAGGACGGCAACGCCGACGCCGTGGATGTGGCCCTGACCACCGTGCGCGTGACCCGGCTGACCTACACGGGGGCGCAGGCGGCGCTGGACGCCGGGCAGGAACCGTTCGTGACGCTGGCGCGGCTGGCGGCCCAGAGCCGGGCCCTGCGCGAAGCCGAAGGGGCCCTGACCATTGATCTGCCCGAGGTGCGTGTGAAGGCCGACGAGGGCGGCGCCGTGGTGACCCCGCTGCCCAAGCCGGACATGCGCGCCGTGGTACAGGAGTGCATGACCCTGGCCGGCTGGGCGGCGGCCATCTACGCTGACGACCACGAACTGGCCCTGCCCTTTGCCACCCAGGACCCCCCGCACCGCGACGTGCGCGGCGACAGCCTCAGCGCCCACTGGGCGCGGCGCAAGACCCTGGCCCGCACCCGCTTTCAACCCGCGCCGGGGCCACACGCAGGCATGGGTCTGGACCTGTACGCCCAGGCCACCAGCCCCATGCGCCGTTATCTGGATCTGGTGGTGCACCAGCAGCTGCGCGCCCACCTGACCGGCGCCGAGCCCCTGAGCGGCAAAGCGGTGGCCGCCCGCGTGGCCCAGGCCCAGATGAACGCCGACGCCACCCGGCAGGCCGAGCGCCTCAGCCGCCGCCACCACACCCTGCGCTTTGTGGCCGCGCAACCGGGGCGCGTGTGGCCCGCCGTGGTGGTGGAGCGGCGCGGCCCCCAGGCCACCCTGCTGATTCCCGAACTGGCCTATGACGTGGCCCTCAGCAGCGCCGTGCCCGCCGGGCAGGAGGTGCAGGTGGAACTAACGGACGTGAACCTGCCGGACCTGACGGTACGCGCCCGCGTGGTGGGCTGAGCCCGGAAGAGACTTTTTTTGGCGCGGCCCTTTTATGAATAAGCCCCCCGGCAGCAGGACAGATGACCCAGCAGTGTAAAAAATCTCGTCGTCTCATTTCGGCTATAGCGGAAAAACAGCGTGCGGGACGCACAATCTGGCGCTGCAAACCTGATTCATCTTGCATTCATCCTGGCCCGGGTGTGGCTACACTGCCGGGTATGTCCGCAGCGAGCACCGTTCCGAGCGACATCGTGTCCCTCCGCATGAGCCACTGCCGTGCCGAACACGCCGCCGCCTCGGCCCAGTACCACCTCGCTGTGCTGCACTACCGCACCTGCCTGGAAGCGGCCGAGCGCCGTGAAGACTGCCGCGCCGTGGAGTTCTTTGCCCTGAAACTGGCGGGCTGCTACGACCGCATGGGCCTGTGCCAGAAGGCCGCCAGCTTCCGCGCGCTGGCGGGCAACGGCGACAGTCCCCTGATTGGCTGACGGTGAGTGATGTTTCCGGGGACCTGCTGCCGCTGTTGCAGGCGTGCGGCGCCCTGCGCCCTGGCCTGACCCACTTTCGCAATGGCCTACTGGGTGACGGCTGGATTGAGAAGGGCGAGATCATGCGCGACCCGGCGCAGCTGGACCGGGTGGCCGCGTGGCAGGCGCAGGCCATCGCCGGGCAGTTTCCTGGGGCCACGCTGCTGGTAGGAGCCCCGGCCTGCGGGGCGGTGCTGGCCGCGTTTGTGGCCCGGCACCTGGGGCTCCCCGTGGCCTTTTTGACCTTGCAGCCAGCCCCCGCGTGGCACCGCATGCATGTGCCGGCCCCTGGCCACCGCGCGGTGTACGTGGACGATCTGATCTGCACGGGCAGGGACGCGCGAACCGCCTCCGCGTTCCTGCGGGCGCAGGGCCTCACGGTTCTGGGGGTCAGCGCGTGGATCAGCCGCACGGACCTGGGTGGCGAACAACTGCACACGCTGGCCCCGCCCCCGTTTCAGACCTGGGCCGCCCATCCGGCCCAGCTGGCGGGCCCGCCCCGGTACACCAACATTCGCGAGTAAAGCCGGGGCTTACGGCACCTTCTGAACGGCCTGTTCCGCCATGATCCAGAACCGTCCCGCCGCATCGGCCCGCAGGAACAGCACATGGGGCGCGGTGTAGCCCCGGCTCACGCTCTGCCGCTGGCTGGTGATCTGCACCGCGCCGTCCCCCAGCACCCGGTAGGCCGGGTTGAGGTAACGGTCCGGGGCCTCGGTCAGGGGCACGCTCAGGAGCAGTTTTTTGTACTGCACGCCTGAAAACTCAAGTGTTCGGCTGCCGTTGGCCGCGCTCTGCCGCGTCACGATGATTCGCGCGGCGTCGTGGTAAAGCGCCGCAATACGCCCGGCATCCTTGGCCTGGTGGGCGGCTAAGTACGTGCCGAAAAAGCTCTTGGCGCCGGCCAACAGCTGGGCCTCGGTGGGGGCCGGTGGAGTACTCTGCGCGCTACCAGCGACCACAGAGGCGAAGAGGGACAGGGAAAGCCAGCGCTTCACCGCTTGACCCTAGCAGGACGCCCAACTGCTGGCCGCCTCACCTGAGGGAGCGCAGGCGCTGCCCACGCCCAGCCCCACTTCCCACAACCCACAACCTGCTCTAGCCTGCGCCCATGTCTGACCTCTCCCCGGCCCAGGACCCCACCCCGCGCGAACTGGGCTTTGCCATGCCTGCCGAATGGGCCCCCCACGCCGCCACGTGGCTGAGCTGGCCCGCCGACGACGAGCTGTGGTTTGGGCACCTGAAGGCCGTGCGCGGCGAATTTGCGGAGCTGGTGCGCACCATCGCCCGCTTTGAGCGCGTGCAGCTGCTGGTGCGCGACGAGGAGAGCGACACGGACGCCCGCGCCCGCCTGCACGGCGCCGACGTGACCTTTCACCGCGTGCCGCTGGACGACGTGTGGGTGCGCGACAACGGCCCCATTTTCGTGCAGCGCGGCGGGGAAGTGGCCCTGACCGACTGGAAATTCAATTCCTGGGGCGGCAAGTTCGAGTGGCACAACGATGACCGGGTGCCGGCCTACGTGGCCGGGCACCTGGGCGTGCACCGCTGGGCCCTGCCCTTTGTGCTGGAAGGCGGCGGCCTGGAGGTCAACGGCGCCGGGGTGGGCCTGACCACGCGCTCGTGCTTTCTGACCGAGACCCGTAACCCCGGCCTGACCGAAGAGGGCTACACCCTGCTGCTGAGCGACATGCTGGGCGTGGACAAACTGCTGTGGCTGGACGGCGGCCTGGAAAACGACCACACCGACGGCCACATTGACACCATCACCCGCTTCACCGACGAGCGCACCATTGTGACCAGCGTGGAGAGCAATCCTGACGACCCCAACCACGCGGTCATGGCCAAGAATCTGGCCGACCTGAGGGCCATGACAGACGCAGGCGGGCAGCCCTTCCGGATTGTGGAATTGCCCCTGCCCGCCCACCGCCTGGAGGGCGCCGAGGGCCGCCTGCCGCCCACCTACGCCAACTTTTACATTGGCAATGGCTTTGTGGCCGTGCCCCAGTACGGCGACCCCAACGACGCCCGCGCGCTGGAGGTGCTGACCCCGCTGTTCCCCGGCCGCGAGGTGATCGGCCTGAGCAGCCGCGCGATCATTGAGGGCGGCGGCTCGTTCCACTGCGTGACGCAGCAGCAGCCCGCAGGCCAGCCGTGGAAGCCGGAATAGTAGACCTGGGCGGCGGCTATCACGCCCGCCCCATCTCGCTGGCCGAGTACCGGGCCGCCTGCGCGCGCCTGGAAGGCCAGATTTTCGGCGGCAACTCGCTGTACGCCTTCGACCCGCCCACCCGCGAGGCCCCGCCGCTGGGCGACGCGTGGACCTGGGGGGTGTACCGGGGCGACGAGCTGATCGGCTGGCACCACGCCCACGCCCGTGACGAACGCACGGTGTACATGGCCGACACCGGGCTGCTGCCCGCCCACCAGGGACAGGGCCTGTACACCCGGCTGCTGCCGCACCTGCTGGCGGCCTTCCGGGCAGCGGGCTTCACGTTGGTGCAGAGCCACCACCGCGCCACGAACAATGCGGTGCTGGTCCCCAAGCTGCGGGCCGGTTTTTTTCTACAGGGGCTGAATGCCTACGAAGGCGGACTGAACGCGGCACTGACCCTCTCGCTGGATGACACCTACCGGGACGCCATGCATGTGCGCAGCGGCTTTCAGCGCGCGCAGGGCGAGACGGCGCGGCGCCTGGGGGTGCCGGATGTGGCTGCGCCGCCGTCTCCCCAGGCCCCCGCTCTGCCCCTGCCGCCGGGGGTCGACCCCGGCACCGACCTGGGCGGTGGGTACAGCCTGCACCGCGTCTCGCCGGAACTGTACCGCGAGGTGTACGGACAGCTGGAACCCTTCGCCTACAGCACGGTGTCGTTCGACTGGGCCGGGTCTCCCGCAGCGGCGGCGCCGCGTGGCCCCCTGTGGGCGTGGCTGATCGCCCACCAGGGCACGGTGGCTGGCTGGCAGGCCAGCCGCGCCTGGGACTCTCGCACGGCCTACATGGTGAACACGGCGCTGCTGCCCGCGCACCGGGGCCGGGGCGTGTACCGCCGCCTGCTGCCGCTGGTCATGGCGGCCCTGCACGGCGAAGGCTACCCCCTGATTCGCAGCCACCACCACCTCACCAACAATGCCGTGCTGGTGCCCAAACTGCGCGCTGGCTTCCGCCTGCAGGGCATGCAGGTGGATGAACACGGCGTGCTGGCGGTGCTGATCCACAGCGCCGACGAGGTGTACCGCGCCTACATGGACGTGCGCAGCGGCCTGAGGCAACCCAGCGGCGAGGTGGCGCGGCGCCTGGGCCTGCCAGAAGGGGGATAGGGCAGGCGGTGGTTGAGTCCAGACGCTTCCAGCGTCACCCCGCGCCCCTTTACGCTCGTGTACTGACACGAACACTTTTTGAGTCAGGGCAAGAGGCCAGTAGAAGAACAGTGTCTGGACCGCTCAGCTCGTGAACCCCCCCTCCCAGCCTCCCCCACAAGGGGGGAGGAGTAAGGCGCTGTGTTCATTGGGCATTTCTCTACAGAAGTCCGGGTGGCGAGTGGCCGTCAACGGGAGGGGCCCAGTGCGGGCCCCTTCCCTTTACCGCTCCTGGGGCAATGGGCGGAACTCGAACACGTGGCCTTCGGGGTCGCGCACGGCCAGCCGCTCGGCCTGGGTCACGCAGGGCAGGCCCTCGGCCTGGGCGCGCTGCGCCACCGCCGCCACATCGGCGTAAAAGGCGACGTGGGCGTGGTCACCGCCCAGCATGTCGGCCAGCCCCACCTGCGGGTCCCAGGCGTACAGCCAGCGGCGGGGCGTGCCGTTGCCGTCCGGCTCGGGCGCGGGGCCCAGGGTGAACTGGGCGAAGTTGCGGTCCGGCTGCTCTTTGGCCAGCGCGAAGCCGTAGGCACGGGGCAGGCGGGCCTTCATGGCGCCGTAATCACCAAAGGCCAGCGCCACCTCGCGCAGCCCCAGCACCGGCAGGGCGTGGGCCTGGGGCTGCAAGGGTTCTTCGGGCACCGGACACGCGGGCTGGCGCACGTCCAGGCGGTTCACGGCCCGCAGTTCGAGGCCATGCCCAAACGGATCGAAGAAGTACAGCGTGGGGTCGGGGGCTTCGGGCGTGCCCAGGTTGATCTCCTGCCAGGGCAGGCCGTGGGCGTCCAGCAATGCGCGGCAGCGTGGCAGGTCTTCCGGGCGAATCTGAAAGGCGTAATGCACATGGCTGCCGCCCCGGGCCCGCAGCGGTCCCAGCCACGGCTCGTTGGGCTGGCGCGTGACCGGGCGCCACAGGGTCAGGGTCTGCGCGCGGTTCACCGCCAGCTGGGCCACCTGCCTCTCTTCATCCAGGTGCAGCAGCGGCAGCCCCAGCACCTGCCCATAAAAGCGCACCCCCCGCGCCAGCTGGTTGACCTCCAGCGTCAGGCCGGCGAGGTCGTGAATGGGCGAGGGGCCAGCGGGGGCCTGGGTCAGACTCAGCGTCATGCGCCGAGGCTAGGCGGCGCGGGGCACCGGGGGATGGGAGCGCGGTTCAGGGGGCATTGGGGGAGGCGGGCGGCGGATGGCGCATGGCAGATAGCAAATGGCAGAGGGCCAATGGGTGCCGCTTTTCCTCATGGCTCAAAGCTCATGGCCCATAGCCCCTTCAGGCCTTCACGCCCCCCTTGCGCGGCGGGCGGTTTTTCGCGCGCTTGATGGTGCCAATCTCGGCCTCGCTGGTCAGGACTGTGCGGTACAGGGTCCACCACTCGCGGGCGGTGGCGGGGTCGCGGGTCAGGGTTTCAAAGCGGTAGTAGGCGGCCTCGCCGGTCGGCAGGACAAAGGTGGGGGTGCCGAACACGCCCACCTCGCGGGCGGCGTCCAGTTCGGCGCGCAGCTCTGCGCGGCGGGCGTCGTTGTCGGCCCGGGCCCTCTCAAAGGCCGCGAGGTCCAGGCCCGCGGTCTCGGCGGCGGCCATGATGGTGGCCTCTTCCAGGGGCTGCTTGGCCTCATGCACCGCGCGGTACAGGGCCAGGGTGAAGGCCCAGTGGCCCTCCTCGCCCTGCGCCGCCGCTGCATGCGAGGCCACGAAGGCGCGCAGGCTCCCCTGCTGGGCGGCGCTGCCTTCTGCGTGGGGCTGCTCGGTCAGGCGCCAGGTCAGCTCACTGGCGTTCCCGGGGTGGTTGCCTTCCACCAGCGAGTAGTGGCGCAACCGGAACCGTTCACCCCCGGCGCGCAGGGCGGCGGCCAGCTCCACCCCGCGCCAGGCGTAGGGGCACAGGAAATCGAAATACAGGTCGGTCATGGGGGCACGGTAGCACCCGCCCTGCCCGGCGCCTAGCCGCCTCCGCGCAACGTCTCTACCGCTTCCACCTCGGCGGCGGCGCCGGCCACCAGCACGGCGTCGCCCTCGCGCAGCACCTCTTCGGGGCGGCTGCGGATGGGCTGGCCCGCGCGCCACACCGCCACCACCAGCGCGCCGGTGTCGCGGCCCAGTTCGGCCACCGTGCGCCCCACCAGGGCGGGCGGCACCCCCAGTTCGCGGATGGTGAAGTGCTCGCTGCTCACGTCGCCGCTCAGCAGGCGGCTCAGGCGCGGGGCCAGCATCATGGCGGCAATGCGGTTACCGCTGAGCTGGTAGGGGTTGATCACCTCGTCGGCCCCGGCGCGGCGCATCTTGCGGGCGGCGGCCTCGTCGCTGGCGCGCGCAATCACCCGGATGGCCGGGTTCAGGCCCTTGGCCGAGAGCACCACGTACAGGTTGCTGGGGTCGCTGTTGATCACCGTGACCAAGGAGGCGGCCTGCTCCACCCCCGCGCGGCGCAGCACGTCCTCGTCGGTGGCGTCGCCCACGATGGTGTGCAGGCCCTGGGTCTGGGCCCAGTCCAGGTGCTGGGGCCGGGGATCAATCACCACCACCTCGCGCCGGGCGCCGCGCAGGGCCACGCTGACGGCCTCGCCCACCTGCCCGTAGCCGCAGACAATCGTGTGGTTGCTCAGGGTCATGATTCGCTTCTCCTTGCGCCGCCGCGCCAGATCGGGGTCGGTGGCGGCGCGCACCAGGGTTTCGGCCAGCAGGGTCAGCAGGTACAGCATCAGGCCAATGCCCACCAGCATCAGAAAGATGCTGAAGGCCTTGCCGCTCTCGTGCAGCGGGCCCGGCGCCCCGTAGCCCACGGTGGTCAGGGTCATGACCGTCATGAACAGGCAGTCCAGCCAGCTCCAGCCTTCCAGCACCCGGTAGCCCACCGTCCCGAAGCCCACCAGCCCCAGCATCAGGGTCAGCAGCGTGACCAGGCGGCGGCGGTCCATCGGGCCCAGTCTAGAGGCCCGGCGGCGGGGGCCCAAGTGTCACCGACATGACACTTGTCACCCGGCCCACCTGACACCCCACACTGGGACGCCGGTCACCCTTGGCGCACCATACCCGCATGGACGCGATTGAACTTCGGGGCATTACCAAGACGTTTGGGCGGGTGACCGCCCTGCACGACCTGAACCTGAGCGTGCGGGCCGGCGAGCTGACGGCGCTGCTGGGCCCCAACGGCGCGGGCAAGACCACGGCCATCAGCCTGATGCTGGGGCTGGCCGCGCCCAGCAGTGGGCAGGTGAGCGTGCTGGGCGGCAACCCCAGGCGCGACGACGTGCGCCGCCGCATGGGCAGCATGCCCCAGGAAAGCGCCCTGCCCGCCGCCCTGACGGTGCGCGAGGCCGTGGCCCTGTTTGCGCGCTTTTACCCCACGCCGCTGCCGGTGGAGCAGGCCCTGGCCCTGGCCGACCTGACCGGCGTGGCGACCCGGCGCGCCGGCACCCTGTCCGGGGGGCAAAAGCGCCGCCTGGCCTTTGCGCTGGCCGCCGTGGGCAACCCCGACGTGCTGCTGATTGACGAACCCACCACCGGCATGGACGCGGGCAGCCGCCAGGCGTTCTGGGCCGCCGTGACCGAACTGAAGGCCGCCGGGCGCACCATCCTGCTCACCACGCACTACCTGGAAGAAGCCGAGCGCAGCGCCGACCGCGTGGTGGTGATGACCGCCGGGCGCATTCTGGCCGACGGCACCCCCGAGGCCCTGCGCGCGCAGGTGGGTGGCGCGCGGGTGAGCTTTGTCAGCGATCTGGTGCTGGCCGAACTGCGCGCCCTGCCCGGCGTGGACGCCGCCGAGGTGGACGCCCGGGGCCACGCGGCGCTGCGCACCCGCACCCCGGAAGCCCTGCTGCGCGCCCTGGTGGAGCGCGGCACCCCGTTTTCGGCCCTGGAAGTCAGCCGCGCCAGCCTGGAAGACGCTTTCCTGAGCCTGACCGCCCCTGCCGGGGCCAAGGACGTGATCGCATGACCGTTGCCCCTGTCACCCTGCCCGCGCCCGCTGCCCAGACCCGCCGCGCCGCCACCCTGCCCGCCCTGGGCGCCCTGACCCTGGCCGAACTGCGCCGCATGCTGCGCAACCCCATGTTCGCGGTGGGCACCATCGGCTTTCCGGTGATGTTCTTCGCCCTGTTCGGCCTGAGCGCCGTGAACGAGACCACCAGCCAGGGCCTGAAGGTGGGCCCGCTGATCCTGGTGAATTTCGGGGCTTACTCGCTGCTGTCGCTGGCCATGTTCTCGTTCGGGTCGGCGGTGGCGCTGGAACGCACGGGCGGCTGGCTGCGGCTGCTGCGCGCCTCGCCCATGCCCACGGCGCTGTACTTTGCGGGCAAGCTGCTGGCCGCGCTGCTGTTCAGTGCCCTGAGCCTGACCGTCCTGTACACCTTCGCGCATGTGGCGGGCGGCGTGACCATTCCCGCTCTCACGGCCCTGGCGCTGCTGGGCAAGCTGCTGCTGGGCATGGTGCCGCTGATCGCCCTGGGCCTGTGCATCGGCTTTCTGGTGGCCCCGGCGGGCGCGCAGATCACCGCGAACATCGTCAGTGTGCTGATGTCCTTTGCCTCGGGGTTGTTTACCCCCCTGGACCAGATGCCCGCCTTTATTCAGAAGGTGGCGCCGTACCTGCCCGCGTCTCACCTGGGGGCCATCGCGCGCGGCACGGTGGCGGGGCAGACGGCGGGCGAGAGCGGGCACTGGCTGACGCTGGCCGCGTTTGCCGCTGTCTTCGGGCTCATCGCCGCCTGGGCCATGCGCCGCGACGAAGCCCGCGAGGGATGAGCGCGGGCGGCGGGGCAAACCAGGGACTGGGCCTACAAGCCCGGTCCCTGGCAGTACGCTGGGGCATGGCGCACACGACGGCCTGGAAGTTCTTCCCACTGGTGTGGCTGCTGTTTCTGGGCTACCCGGTCACGGGGTTCTTGGAGCACCCCCGGCCCCTGGGCGACGGCCTGCTGTTCTGGGGGCTGGTGCTGGGCTTCACGGCGGTGTTTCTGCGGGTGTTCTGGGGCCGGCCCAGTGCGCGCTGGCCGGTGGTGGGTTGGGGGGTGTGCCTGCTGGCCTACGCCCTGCTGTGGCCCCGCATTGGCGGCACCGCCAGCGCCTTTCTGATTTACGGCGGCAGCCTGATTGGCTACCAGAACCGCGCCGCCCTGACCGTGTCGCTGAGCTTTCTGAACGTGCTGATCATGGCCGCGCCGCTGTGGAACAGCACCTACCACGTGGACGACCTGGCCTGGCTGGGTCCCAACGCCCTGTTCACCCTGGTGGCGGCCTACGGCAACCACGCCTCTTACCGGCGCCGGGTGGCGGACGTGCGCCTGGCCCAGGCCCACGCCGAGCAGGAACGCCTGGCCGCCGAGGCCGAACGCGAGCGCATTGCCCGCGACCTGCACGACCTGCTGGGCCATACCCTGAGCGTGATCGTGCTGAAAAGCGAACTGGCGGGCAAACTGGCCACCCGCGACCCCGAACGCGCCGGGGCCGAGATGCGCGAGGTGGAGCGCATTTCCAGAGAAGCCCTGCACGAGGTCCGCGCCGCCGTGCGCGGCTACCAGGGCAGCGGCCTGGGCGCCGAACTGGCCCGCGCCAAGGTGGCGCTGGACGCGGCGGGGGTGGGGCTACAGGTGCTGGGCGCCCTGCCGCCCCTGCCCCCCGAGACCGAACACACGGCGGCCCTGCTGCTGCGCGAGGCCGTCACCAACGTGGTGCGCCACGCCCGCGCCCGCACCGTGCAGGTCAGCCTGGACCCGGCAGGTAGCGGCTGGCGCCTGACCATCCACGACGACGGCGTGGGCGGCGCTGGCCCCGAAGGCAGCGGCCTGACCGGCATGCGCGAACGCCTGCGCGCCATTGGCGGCCACCTCCACCGCGACGGCCGGGCCGGCACCACGCTGACGGCCACCCTGCCTGGGCCCGTGGGGGGGCCGGAGGCGGGCCGGGGATTGGTGACGGCGTGAGGAGGTTGAGAGGTGATGGGAGATGGTTGATGGATCACCACCCGTCTCTCCTCCATCCACCATTACCCTTCAACCATCACCGCGCCGCAGGCGCCCCATGATTCGCGTTCTCCTCGCCGAAGACCAGGCCCTGGTGCGCGGGGCCCTGTCGGCGCTGCTGTCGCTGGAAGAGGACCTGGAGGTGGTGGGGGCGGCCCCCGATGGCGAGGCCGCGTGGGCGCTGGTGCAGAACCTGGGCCCCGACGTGCTGGTTACGGACATCGAGATGCCGCGCCTGAGTGGGCTGGACCTTGCGGCGCGGGTGGCGCAGCAGGCCCCGCAGACGCGGGTGGTCATCGTGACCACCTTCGGGCGCGGCGGCTACCTGCGCCGGGCGCTGGAGGTGGGGGCGCGCGGCTACCTGCTCAAAGACGCCCCTGCCAGCGACCTGGCCGACGCCATTCGCCGGGTCCATGCCGGGGGGCGGGCGGTGGACCCGGGGCTGGCCGCCGAAGCCTGGGGCGAGCGCGACCCCCTGACCGAGCGCGAACGCCAGGTGCTGCGCGCGGCCGAGGAAGGCGCCAGCACCGCCGCCATCGCCGCCGCGCTGGGCCTCTCGGAAGGCACAGTGCGCAACTACCTGTCTGAAGCCATTGGCAAGCTGGGCGCCGAGAACCGCGTGGACGCGGCCCGCACCGCACGCGAGAAGGGCTGGCTGTAGGGGCAGGCCGAGCAGAACCGGGACCAGGGCGCGGCCCGCTGACTTAGCGCACGACCCGGACGTTCACCGTGCGCAGCACCGGGGGAAACCGCAGGCGCAGGTCGCTGTTCAGGGCGGGGGCGTCCTGCACGAACAGCAGCGGCGCGCTCAGGCCGGCGGCCGGGCCCACCTTCAAGCTGTACACCACGTCGTAGCGCAGCATGGCCGGGCCGTGGTCCCCGGCCGAGGTGCGCTGGGTGTCCAGGAGGGTCAGGGCCGGCGGGGTGGCGGCCCCCGGGGCCATCCAGATGGTCCAGGTCAGCGGGCTCTCGACGGTGTCCTCGAACAGGTGCAGGCGCAGGGTGTCGCCGGGGCGCACGGTCACGGTGGTCTGCGGCTGGGTCACGTCCACGTCCACCGCGCGGGCCACACCGGGCGCGCCCCCCCCGTACGCCAGGGCACTGCCCAGCAGGGTCAGAAAGGCAAGGGGCCGGGCCAGGGCAAGGGTCATGCCCCCACTGTAAGCGGCCCGGCCCGGTGCCCAGGCCCCGCACCACCATTGCCTGCCCCTTCATCCGGTAGCGTGGGACGCATGAGCACCCCGGAGACTGTGAAACTCGCCGTCGTGCAGATGCACGTCACCGACCAGTTAGACGACAACGTGGCCCGCGCCGAGGCCCATGTGCGGGACGCCGCCAAACAGGGCGCGCAGGTCATCCTGCTGCCCGAACTGTTCGAGAACCTGTACTTCTGCCAGGTGGAGCGCGAGGACTACTTTGCCCTGGCCCACCCGCAAGAAGGCCACCCATTCATTGGCCGCTTTCAGAATCTGGCGCGCGAACTGGGCGTGGTGCTGCCGCTGTCGTACTTCGAGCGGGCCGGGCAGGCGCACTACAACTCGCTGGTGTGCCTGGACGCCGACGGCCGCGTGCTGGGCAACTACCGCAAAACCCATATCCCCGACGGCCCCGGCTACGAGGAAAAGTATTACTTCAACCCCGGCGACACCGGCTTCAAGGTCTGGGACACCCGTTACGGCCGTGTGGGCGTGGGCATCTGCTGGGACCAGTGGTACCCCGAAACTGCCCGGGTGATGATGCTGCTGGGCGCCGATTTCCTGCTGTACCCCACCGCCATTGGCACCGAGCCCGCCGAGGTGGAAACCCCCAACAGCCATCACATGTGGCAGCGCGCCATGATCGGCCACGCGGTCAGCAACTCCAGCTACGTGGGCGCCGCCAACCGCATTGGCACCGAAACGGTGGGCGACCTGACCCAGACGTACTACGGGCACTCCTTTATTTCCGACTACACCGGGGAACTGGTGGCCGAATTTGGCGAAACCGAGGAAGGCCCACTGCTGCACGACCTGAACCTGCGCGAAGCCCGCAAGTTCCGCGCTGGCATGGGGTTTTTCCGTGACCGCCGCCCGGAGTTGTACGGCGCCCTGCTGACCACCGACGGCGTGACGCGCCGGGGGTAAGTGGGAAGTGGGCAGTGGGGAGTGGGGAGTGGGGAGTGGGAAAGGCGTTCTGGCTGCCCGCGCAGTGTGGGGTGACGTTGGGACGCGTTTGCAAAGGTGCGTGAAGCAGGCGATGACCTCGCTGGTCCTGCGAAGGTGCCGGCTCTCCCAGTGAATCTGGCCCCGTGAGGGTGGGCCGTCCTAGAGCAGTTGACATAAAGATGATGTTGATTCTTGACCCTCTCCCCTCGTGGGAGAGGGCCTCGCGCAGCGAGGGGTGAGGGGGTTCTTTTCTCAACCGCTCTAACCTGCGCCGCCCGGCAGATCCGGCGCCAGACCAACGCGGAAGAGGTAGGGCTCTGGCCCAGTCTTCTGGAGGTAGCGGGTCAGCACCTCGCTCAATTCGGTTTGCAGGGCCTTGGCGTCCTCGCGGGTCAGGTGCAGCAGGCCCCGGTTGGCCAGCAGGGCGGGGGCGTCGGGCCGCAGCAGGTCGCGGAAACTGAAGGCCCCGGCCGTGGGCGTGATGTCCGAGACCACCTCTTCGCCGTCCAGGTAGAGGCGCAGGCCAATATCGTTGCGGTTCTCGACCAGCGCCAGACCCGCGCGCACCACCGCCCGCTGAAAAGCCACCTGAAAGCTGTCCTCGTGCAGGCCAATCAGGTCTTCGAGCGTGTCCAGCGGCGTGCAGTGGTAGGGCACCAGCAGCGCCGGTGGCGCGCGGTAATGGCGCAGTGGTCGCCCGCGCCGGGCTTCCAGCCGGATTTCCTGGGCCAGTCCCACGGCCACCAGGCGCCGGACCCGGTGGTGCGTGGCGTTCACCGCCAGCCCCAGGTGCGCGGCCAGCGCCGAGACCGTCCATTCGCGGGCCATCAGCGCCGCCAGCACCGGCAGGTAGGTCAGGTTGAGAAACACCTTGACCGCTTCCGGGTGGGTGACATGCTGGAAGACCTGGGTCACGCCCTCAGGGTACGCCGCCTCTACTCGGCAGCGGCCCTTGTGTGCCGAGTAGACAGGGCGCACGCTGGGGCCATGACCCAGCCCACGCCGCCCCACGCTGCTCAGGACGCCGCCGCCGCGCTGTGGCACCCAGACAACATTCCCAACCCCTACCCCGCCTACGAGCGGGTGCGCGCCCTGAGCCAGGGCGGGGTGCTGCGGCTGGACCACGGCACCTGGGTGGGCCTGTACCTTACCGGCCACGCGGTGAACAGCGCGGTGCTGCGTTTCCCTGGGGCGATCAGCGGCGGCGGGATGGAAGGGGCGGTGGCGCTCTCGGACGGGCTGCGGCTGCTGCAACCCATGATGATCTTCCGCAACGGCGCCGCGCACGCCCGCCTGCGGGGGCTGGTGTCGGCGGCCTTTACCCCGCGCGTCATTGAAGAGCAGCGCGAACTGGTGCGCGCCCTGATCGCCGAACTCCTGACCGGGCTGCGGGCGCAGGGACCGGGGGCCGATCTGGTGGCGGGGCTGGCCAATCCGCTGCCCGCACGCGTGATCATGGGGATGCTGGGGCTCTCGGGCGAGGACGAGGCGCGGTTCGTGCGCTGGTCGGCGTCGGTGGCCGATCTGCTGGGCAGCGCCAGCCAGAGCCCCGAACTGATGGCCCGCATTGACGCTGACGCCCGCGAGATGCGCGCGTATTTCCGCGATCTGGCCGGCGAACTGCGCGCCCGGCCCCGCCCGGGTCTGCTCTCGGCGATGGCGGCGGTGGAAGACGGCGGCGAGCGCCTGAGCGGCGACGAACTGCTGGCCAACGCGGTGCTGCTGCTGACCGCCGGGCACGAAACCACCAGCAACCTGATTCCGGGCGGCCTGCTGGAACTCTCGCGCCAGCCGGACGCCTGGGCGGCCCTGGTCGCGCAGCCCCGCCACGCCGGCGTGGCCGACGAACTGCTGCGCGTGGTCTCGCCTGTGCAGGTGGATGGCCGCGCCCTGAGCGCGCCGCTGACCGTGGCGGGGCAGACGCTCCCAGCGGGCGCGTTCACGCAGCTCCTGCTGGGGGCGGCCAACCGCGACCCCGAGGTCTTTCCCGAGCCAGACCGCCTGGACTGGGACCGCCCGAACAGTGCGCGCCACCTCGCCTTTGCCGCCGGGCCACACTACTGCCTGGGCGCCAGCCTCGCGCGGCTGGAAATCGCAGAGGTGTTCGCGGCCCTGGCCGAGCAGTTTCCGCACCTGCGGGTGGAACCGGCGCCGCCCTTCAAGCCCAATCCGGGCCTGCGCGGCCCGGCCCGGCTGCGGGTGTGGCTGGAGGGCTAAGGCACACCGGCCCCTTCGCATGGAAGGGGCCAGTCTGATCAAGCTGCCCTTATCCGGGCTGCAAATGCCTTGCTGCTCACCTGATCGCTTGCTGTGTCCCCCTCTCCCCTGGTGGGAGAGGGAAGGAGGAGCGCAGCGACGGAAGGGTGAGGGGGCCACCGCGTGGCGCGGCCTGGTGTGCAATCAAGTGAGTCCCGCCTTACTTGCGCACCAGCTTCACATCAAAGCGCTGGCCCGACTTGCGCACGTCCAGCGTGAGCTGGCGGCTCCCCGACACGAAGGTGCCGCTGGCCCGGTGCTCGCCGTACTGGGCCTTCACGGGGCGGTAACCCGCCGCGCGCAGGCGATCAGCGTAGGCCACGTAGATTTCGCTCAGGCGCGCGTCCTTGGTAAAGCGCACCTGGGCCTGCCGCGCGGCGGGGTCCAGCACGGGCAGGGTGCCCAGGGCGCGGCGGGTCACCTCATACTGGGCCACGTCGCTGGTCCAGCCCTGCACCGGGGTCACCACGATGCTCAGCGCCTGGGCCAGGCCCTGCTGCCCCGTCACGGTCAGGGGCACGGCGCCGCCCTGGGTGTCTTTCACCTGCGCGATCTGCTCCAGGCTCAGCGGCTTGGGGCTGGCCACCGCCAGCACGCGGTTCAGGCCCTGCGGCAGGGTCAGCGGGAAGGTGGAGCGGTCGCCCTTGCGCGGAAAGACGCGGGTGGTGTTGGCCTTCACGAAATTGCCCTTCGCCTGCAGGCCATTGGACGCCAGCAGGTTCACCCGGCCCTGGGGGTCAATGTTGAAGAGGTACACGTAGGCGCTTTTGTTCACGCGGGTGTAGAACTCCAGCTGGTCGCCGGGGCGGTACTGGGGCGTGCCGTTGCCGGACTGGTCGCGGTTGGTGCGCACGCTCACCTGCAGACCGCTCGGCGCCGGGTTCACGATGATGCTCTGGGCACTGAGTTGCGGCGCGGCGGTAGCGCTTCCAGCCTGGGCCAGCAGCAGCGAAATGGAAAATTTGAACACTTTCATGAGGGGCAGACTGACGCCGCCGCTTGACGCCAGTCTGACTGGCTGGTCAGCTGGGCTTAAGGGAAGGGCCGTTGGTCAACGGTTGGGACTGGTGAGCAATGCGCAGAGAGTGGCGCGACGACCACGCTGTTCTTGCCCCTCGCCCCTTGCGGGGGAGGCTGAGAGGGGGAGCGTGCTCAGCGGCCAAGACCACGTTTCGCTTGCGGCCTGCCCACTTCGCTTGAGCAGGAGCCGAACTCCTGTCAGACGGGACTGAATGGATGCCACACCCGTCCGAGTCACGCGGTGGCCCCCTCACCCTTCCGTCGCTCCGCTCCTCCCTCCCTCTCCCACAAGGGGAGATGGGGACAGAGCAAGCGATCAGGCGAGCAGCAAGGCATTTTCACCACCCTCCGATCCTATCTGCGGCTCCATCCGAGCAGAAACGGGCTTTTGGGCGTGGCGTTGACCCCCTCAACCCTGTTCCGGGTGAGAGGTGTCGGCGGCAGACCGGCTTACAGGCCACCCCGGGGGTTCACATCCACCCGCACGCGCGCTTTCCAGGTGCGGGAATCCAGCACGCGCAGCAGTTCGCCCAGGCGGGCCTCGGTGCGGGCGCGCAGGAACAGGTGGTAGGGGTACACACCGCGCAGCCGCGCCACCGGGCTGGGGGCGGGGCCCAGCACCTCCTGGGCGGTGGCGCCGGCTCCGTGCAGGGCGGCGGCGAGGTCCTGGGCGGCGGCCTGGGCCCTGGCCGCTTCGCGGGCGCTCACCTCAATCTGGGCGAGGCGGGCGTGGGGCGGGTAGCCCAGCGCGGCGCGGGCGCGTTCCTCGGCGGCGGGGTAGGCCAGCACGCCCTGGCCGTCAAGGAGCACCTTCAGGGCGGGGTGGTCGGCCTGGAAGGTCTGCACCACCAGCATGGGCGCGCGGGTGGGGTGCCATTCGGTCAGCTGGCGCAGCAGGCGGTGGTAGCGCTCGCTGGCGCGGAAGTCGCTGACATTCAGCCACGTATCGGCCAGGGTGACCCCGATCAGGGCGAGGTCCGGCGGCGCGTCGTGCGAGAGCAGCAGTTGGGTGCCCACCACCACGCCGCTCTCGCCGTTCATCAGGGGCGAGAGGTCGTCCTGCTGGTCCTTGTCGTAGCGGTAGACCGGAAAGCCGGGCAGCAGCCTGGCGACCTCCTGGGCAATCCATTCGGTGCCGGGGCCGCGCGCCTGCCACATGCGCTCGCCGCACTCGTCGCAGCGGTCGGGGGGCGGCTGGTGGTAGCCGCACTGGTGGCAGGTGAGTTGCCGGGTCTGCTGGTGAAAGCGCAGCGGCACGTCGCAGTGGCGGCACTGGGGCACATGCTCGCAACCCGGGCAGCGCAGCAGGGCGCTGTAGCCGCGCCGGGGGGCCAGCAGGGCCGCCTGCCGCCCGCGCTCCTGCACCTGCCGCAGCACGCGGGCCAGGTCGTGGCTGAGGGGATAGCCCAGGCCGCCCATCTTCAGGTGCACGCCGGACAGCGGGCCCAGTTCCGGCTGTTCGGGGGGGTTGGCGTAGTCCACCACATGCACGCGGGCGCGCGGGGGCGGCAGCACCGCGCCGGGGTGCGGCACACTTTCGGCGGCGGGGGCCGACCCCACGTAGGCCAGCTGCGCCCCGTGGGCGGCGGCCACCCGCGCGGCGAGGTCTGGTACGAAGGCGCGGCTGCCACTCAGGAGCTTGTGGGCGTCGCTGGCTTCTTCCAGCACGATCAACAGGCCCAGGGCCGGCAGGGGCGCCCCCAGGGCGTGGGCGCTGCCAATGACCAGCCGGGCTTCCCCACCCTGAATCAGGGCCCAGGTGTGCTCGCGCTGCACGTCCGACAGGGCGCCGCTGACCTGCACGGCGCGCGTGCCCGCGTGGGCCGCCAGCCCCGAGAGTCCGTCCCAGGCGCGGCGCAGCGTGGTGTGATCCGGGGCCAGCACCAGTACGCTCTGGCCCTGTGCCAGCAGCGCGGCCACCCGGGGCGACAGTGCCGCGCAGCGCGCGCCCAGCCGTCCACCGTGCAGGCGCCAGACCGGGGCGTGGGGCAGGCGGTCTGGCAACCCTGCCGGGAAGGCAGCCTGGGGCACAGCTTCAGGCAGCGGCGGGGGCGGGGCCGGCACCTCCAGCGTGTCGGCCCAGCCGCGCAGGGCCAGGGTGCCGGCCTGGGTGGGGCTGAGGGGAATGCCGTCGGCGCTGGCGCCATTGGCCCAGGCGGCGTAGGACTCTGCGGCCCCCCGCTCGTGCAGCCATGTCCAGGCCTCGGGCGGCGGGGCCTCGGCACGCACGTAGGCGGCGCCCCCCGCGTTCAGGGCCGCCGTGACCACGCTGTTGCTAAGCCCTGCGCCCCTGGCCCAGGCGCTCAGGGTGTCGGCGGGGCCGTGCTCGCGCAGCCACGCGCAGGCCTGGGCCTGCTTGGGGGTCAGGGACGCGGGCGGCGGGGCCACCGCCTGAACCAGCGTCACCAGCCGCGAGGCGGGCGGCACCTCGGCCAGCGCGCGGGCCTGCACCACGGTTTTCAGGCGTGGCTGCGGCGTAAAGCGTTCTTCCAGCAGCCCCTGTTCGCGGATGGCGTCCAGCAGCGCGGGCGGAAAGTGCTCGGCGTCGGTCCAGCGGGCGCCGGGCACCTTGCGGGCAAAGGGGCTCAGGTCGGCGTCGTCCACCGCGCGCACCAGATGCACGTAGGCGGCGGCCCAGCCCACGCCCAGCAGGTCGCCCCAGATCAGGCCCGCTGGCAGCCGGGCGTCGCGGCCCCATTCGCCAATGCCCTGCACGGTGGCGGGCGCCACCCAGGGCCGCCCGGGGTCGTCCAGCATATGCACCACCTCGCGCAGGCGGTGGGCGCCCCGGCCGTCCCCCGCGCCCACCACCAGCCCCACGATCAGGTCGCCGCGCCAGGGCACCAGCACCCGGCAGCCCAGCGGCGCTGGGCCCTGAAAGCCGTGCAGGGGCGCAAAATCGCAGGCCACCACCGGCAGGTTCACGGCCACCAGCCACGAACCAGAGGGGGGGGCGGCGGCCGGGGTCACACCCATGAGGCTAGCGTGAAGCCAGAAGAAACGAGGTAAGCCGGGCCCTTGACGGCAGGGGCAGCGGACCGTCCAGAGGTGGCGGGGTCTTCCCTGTCCCTAACCCTCAGACCGCTGCGCGGCCAGCTCCCCTGGGAGGGGAGCCAACGCCGAACAGTCCGACCAGAAGCCTGATTCAGCCTCCCCTCAAGGGCAGGTGCCCCGAAGGGGCGGAGGGGTCAGCCCGAAGCCCAAACCCCTTCAGACCCTGACCCCGGCCACCCCCCCGCGCGCACCAGCCCCGCCACCAACGCCGCGATATTCCACGCGTCGTCCACGCCCCGGTGGTGGCGGCCTTCCAGGGGCAGACCCGCGTGGGCCAGCGCCTGCGCCATGCCGGGGCGCTTGTTCAGGCCGTGGGCCTCGGTGAACACCTTCTTGGCGTTGATGTGCCGGACACTGAAGGGGGACGGGATGCCGGCTGCCGCACACTGCGCCTGAACCTGCTTGCGGTCATAGTCGCCCCAGCTGGCCCAGGGGCGCGAATCGGCGTGGAACTCGCGCCGCAGAACAGTGCAGGCGTCCCGAAAGCTCAGGCCGTCCGCCACATCCTGCGCGCGCAGGCCCGTGAGTTCCGTGCAGAAGGCGCTGATTTCTGAACGCTCTGGACGCACGAAGAGGGCGCGGCGCTCTGTTCGTTCCAGGGTGGAGAGGTCCAGCACGCACAGGCCGATTTCAATGATCTCGCTCACCTGCCCGGGGGGCGGGGGTCCGTCCCAGCAGGTGGCTTCCACATCCACGACGTTCAGGAACATGGCAACTCCCCCAGGCGCACGGCCACCACCCAGTCGCTGACGGCGCGGCGCACCTCTTCGGGCACCGCAGCAGGCAGACGGGTCGTGGCCTGCGCGTCCTCCAGGGCGCCCACCAGCCGGGCGTGCTGGGCGCGGTAAAAGGACAGGTCGCCGGGCAGCGGTTCGGCCTCACGCCCCTCCCGCTTTAGGGCCATCAAGTCGGTCAGGAAGGGCAGCCGGGCCTCAGCGTTCAGCACCTCCAGATTCGCCTGGACCTCGCCCATGTTCAGCAGGTGCAGGCCGGTCAGCACCGTGCGAAAGGCGTACAGCAGCGGTTTGAAGCGCGGCACGCTTTCCTTTTCCAGCAACTTCCACTGGTTGGCGGTAAAGCCCAGGTAGTGGTGCGCGTGGTGCCGGGTCAGCACGCCCGGGGCCAGGTCCACCAGCGCCGCGTGCGCGGGCGAGGTGTGCACCACCAGCGGCGAGAGCAGCTGTTCCAGGACATACCCGTTGCGCTTCAGGAGGAGCGCCGCGAACTTGCGGGCGTCATGCGTAACCAGATCGAGTTCGACCGCGCCGTCGTTCTGTTCCAGCTCGTGGGTGCCCGCGCCTTCGTCCAGGCCCAACACCTCACGCAGGGGCAGCACATGCACGCCGCGCAGGTCCCAGTCGCTGTCGGGGCTGGGAAAACCGTACAGGTGCGCGCCACTGACGGTGGCAAAAACCAGCGGCCAGGGGTGGTCGGCGGCGGCGGCGGCCAGCTGGGGCGGAAAAGTCACAGGGTCCATGTGTCCTCCTCTGGCCCGCGCAGGATCACCTCGTGGGCTTCGGTCACCTCGGGGAAGTCCAGGGCCCGGAACTGGTCGGCCAGCACGGCGGCGGGCACCGGCTGGGGGCGGGCGCGGTTGCGCGCGGCGGCCAGGGCGGGCGGGGTCCAGGCCACCACAATCCGGGTCAGGGCGCCGTAATCGCGGCCCAGGCCCAGCACCTGCGCGCGGCCACTGCGCCGCAGGCTGGTGGCGTCCCAGACCACATGGGCCCCCCGGCGCAGCCCGGCCCGCAGCGCTTCGCGGGCGGCCTGCATGACCTGCCCACCCACCCAGGCGCCGTGCTTCGCGCCGTGGCGGCCCCCGCCCAACTGTGCGCGTAGGTCGTCCAGACTGATCACCTCGGCGTCTGGAAATTCTGCGGCCAGGGTGGATTTGCCGCTGCCACTGGGGCCGCACAGCACGGTCAGGCGAGGAAAGCCGTGCCGGGCGGCCTCCTGCACGCGGGCCGCCGCCTCGTGGGGGGTGTGAATGCGGCCCGCCTCCCAGTCCTGTAGGCCGCGCCCTGCGGCCAGCGCCTGCAGGTCCGGGCTGGCCCCGGGCAGCAGCGCCGCCACCTCGGCCCGGAAGGCGGCGTAGGGGTCGCCCCCCGCCCACACCCCCAGGTCCTGCGCGGCCAGTTCCAGCAGGTCGGCGGTGTCCTTGCCGCGCGCCGCGTCCCCACTCAGGACCACGCGGCCCCGGGCGTCGGCGCGGGCCAGCCGGGTCAGCAGGGGCAGCGGCGCCCGCCGGGCCAGGGCCGGCACGCCCCGCGACCAGTCGCCGTCCAGGGCGCGGTGGAGGCTGTGGTGTTCGGCCACCAGGGCCAGGACTTTCAGCAGCAGCCCCCGGCGCAGGCCCGCGTCCAGCAGCCGGAAGGCCAGTTCGTCGCGCCCCCGCCGGGCGTGCTGCCGCGAGCGGATGCGCAGGGCCCCCGTTTCATCGGGCTCCTCGCGGGTGGTGCGCGCCTTGCCCAGGTCGTGCAGGGCGGCGGCCAGCAGCAGCGCGGCGCGGTCCTCGCCCCCCAGTCCCGCTTCATCCGCCAGGGCGTGCGCGTGGGCCACCACCAGGGCGCTGTGGGCGGCCACGGAGCCCTCGGCGTGCCACTGGGGGTCCTGCGGGGTGTCGGGTAGGCGGGCCAGCAGCGGCACAAAGGGGGTGAAGGCCGCGCTGATGGTCTCGAAGGTCAGCGGCCGGCCCTCCGCCAGCAGGGCCAGCACGTCGGGAACGGCCGGGGGGCTCATGGGGTCCCCAGGACGGCCTGAAAGGCGCCCAGCACCGGCTGGCCCGGCTGCCGGTCGTAAACCGCGAACGTCACCTGTTCAAACACGCCCCGGGCCTCGTGCGCCAGCAGGTCGCGGAAGGCAGTCGCCACCTGAAGCGGATCATTCTGAAACACGCCGCAGCCCCAGGCCCCCAGCACCAGTCGGGTCTGCCCGGTCAGGACGGCGGCCCCCAGCACCAGCGCGGCGCGGCGGCGCAAGGCGGGCAGGACCTCGGCCCGGCGCGCCGGCTCGTTCTGGGCCACCGCGCCGGCATTGGGGGCGGGTGCAGTCAGCACGTTCACCGTGACCGGCTGGGCCAGCAGCGCGCCGTGGTCATCGCGGAACACCGGCACCTGCGGGCTGTAAATCAGGTGGTCGGTGTACAGCGCGGAAGGTTCCGCACGGTTGGCGGCGTAATACCCCCACACTGGCGGCGCGGTCAGCGACCGGTACAGCCCGCTGCACCGGCACAGGTCCTCCTCCTGCGAGAGGCTGCCCTTCAGGAACCCGCCGCCCGGGTTGCGCGCGGAGGCAAAGTTCAGCGCCAGGACTTCGGGGCCGCTGGCCCGCAGGCGCCGCGCCGCCGCAAAGGTGGTTTCGGGGGTAACCTCGGTGCGGGTGGCCCAGCGGTCGCAGGCCCCGTGTAGCGCGGCCAGCAGCGTGGGCGCCTCAGCGGGCGTGAACAGACGGGTGCCGGCCAGCATGGGGGTTGGGTCGGGCAGGTGAACCCGCTGGCCGTTCAGCGCGTAGCCGCCCCCGTCCAGCAGGGCCAGCGTCTCCTGCGCCATCTTCACGCGGGCGGCGTTGTTCATGGCTTCTCCTTCAGGCCGTTGGCCTCCACGGGCTTACTGAGCCAGTGGGCGTCTGTTTGCACGTGCCCCCGGCGCACCCATTTGGCCACGCGGCGCCCAAAGTCGGCATACGGAATCTCGCCGGTCACGCGCACCACGTAGCCTTCCATCTGCCCTGGGTCCACCGGCAGGGCGCGCAGGGCGGCCTCGTCCCAGGGGCCCCGGTACAGTTCGCACGGCGTGGGCACCCCCACCTGCTGGGCCCAGGCCCGCACCTCGTCCCAGGGGCGCGACACGTTGTGCTCGTCCCACACGGAAAACAGGTAAAAGTAGCCTTCCAGATCGGCGTAGCGCAGGCTGTGCACGGCGTACACATTCTCGCCACACAGGCGCCAGCCCGGTGGAATCTCGTGACCAAAGCGGCCCCGCTCGGCCTTGACCCAGGTGCGCGAGGGGTGGGGGCGGGTGTCCAGGCTGCGTGCGTGCAGGTCTTCGCGGTAGAGGCTGGTGTTCTCGCCGTCCAGTTTTTCGGTGACCACGACCTCGTGGCCGCTGAAGCCGCTGAGGTCAGGAATGCGGCGGTCGTCGTTGTGCAGCCCGGGTGACCAGGGCAGGTGGGGGGTGGAGGGGTATTTGATTCGCATGGGGCATCACTGCCCGCTACCCTACCGGGCACCAACGAGGAGAGACATCGGCCATGCGTCACGCCGAGGCACGCGATCTGGCCTACCAGTCCAGCGCTGCCCGCCGCGCATCCACCAGCCACGCCTCCACCGCCGCAAAGTCCGGGCGGTCGGGCAGGCCAGTGTGCGCCGCCGCGTGCTCAAAGTCTCGCTGCAACTGCGCCCGCCAGCGGTCGGCCTCGGCCCAGGTCAGCTCGCCCGTTTTCACCGCCAGCAGCGCCGCGCGGTGCTCGCCCACGTCCACCAGTATTTCGCCCGTGCGCAGGGCATGGGCGCCGCTGAGCAGCAGCCGCAGCAGGTGCATTACGTGTTTGGGCCGCACCTCGCCATGGGTGCGGCGGTCAGCTTCCATACGGCGAAACTGCGCCTGCACGTATTCGCCGTAGGTCTGCGCAATCCGGCGGCTCAGGAAAGCGCTCCGGATGTTCAGCAGTGCCCCGGCCACGGGCGTCACCGTCACCGGCTGCGGCGAGGCCAGCACCTCCAGCACGTTGGGGTTGGCCTTCAGGGCCAGCAGCACGAATTTGCGGGCCTCCCAGTACACCTCCTCGGTGCCGGGGGCCGCAAATTCCAGCTGGGGGGGCACCTCGCCCAGACCCCAGTGCAGCCGCGCAGGCGGCAGGTAAAAGCCGCGCAGGTCGGTGTCCGAGGTGTCGGTGCTGAGGCCAAAGGCCCGGCTGCCCATCACACAGGCATACTGCACATACGGGCGCAGGTCCTCGTGAACGGGCGGCGGATCGAGGTCCAGGCGCATCACTTTCAGGTGCACGCGGTTGACTGCCACCACCTGCCCGGCAAAGTCTACCTCGTACACGCTGCCGGCCTGGGGCGCGGCCACAATCACGCCAGCGGTGCCGGCCGGGAGGCCAGCCTGCGGCGCATGCAGCGTGACAGGTGTACCGGGGGGCAGGGGGCGGCTCATGCCCGCAGGGTAGGGCACCCCGGGCCCGGAGGCATCCGCCGAATCGCACAGCTCGGGGGGAGGCGGGGCATCCCCCTGTACCTTCAACCGCCCCTCTGTGAGTCTGCTGGTCTCCAGCCCAGCGGAGCCGACCCCAGCGAGAGACAGATTTGCGTGGCTGGCTTGGGCAACCGAGGGGCCCTGATGCGCGAGCTGAACCCCGCCTGGGTGGGGGCGGGCAGAGCTGGCCCTGGAAGCCGAGGGCCCCGCTGCGCGCGGCGGGTCACGAAGCCCCGGACCCTCCGACACCCCGTGGGGCCAGCGCTCCGTGACCGTCACCAACCCGGACCGCACGGCCAGAGACGTGTTCGCCTGGCGCTGACGGCCCCCCCGGGCCCTATCCTTGGCCCATGACCGGGCTGCTCTGGCTGGCACTGGACGGCGTGGGGCACCCGCTGGACGCCCCGCCGGATTCGGTGTGGGACCAGGACCTGCCCACCCTGCGCCCGCTGGTGGACGCGGCCCCCGCGCTGGACGCGGCGCTGGGCGTGCCGGGGCTGCCACAGTCCGGCACCGGGCAGAGCTGCTGGCTGACCGGGCAGAACGCGGTGGCCCTGATGGGCGAGCACTTTGGGCCACACCCGGGGCCCACCTTGCAGGCACTGCTGCGGGCGGCCTCGCTGCCCATGCGCCTGACCCAGGCCGGGGGCCGCGCGGTGCTGGTCAACCGCTATCACCCCGCTTACCTGCACGCGGGCACACGGGGCCCCCGCAACCGCCTGGGCTGCTTTCCCTTTGCGTTTCAGGCCGCTGGGCTGCCACTGAACCCGGGTGGGGTGCCCCTGCTGGGCGCCACCCTGGGGCTGGCCTACGCACGTCCCTGGGCCGAAGAGGGGACGCTGGACGAGATCGCCCGGCACGGTGAGGCGCTGGGCCACGCCGCTGCCCACGCGGACCTGCTGGCCGCCGACCTGTGGTTCAGCGACCTGCTGGGGCACGGGGGCGGGCCAGACGCAGCCCCCGAGGTCTGGGCCGCCGGCCGCGCCTACCTGCGCCGGGTGGACGCCCTGCTCTGGGGGGCGCTGCAAGCCGGAGCGCGCGTGGTTCTGAGCAGCGACCACGGCAACCTGGAGGACCTGCGGGTGAAGTCGCACACGGCCGCGCGGGTGCCGTTCCTTGGGGTGGGCCTGAGCTTGCCAGGTGCCGCGACCATCGTGGAGGGGGGACAGGCGCTGGCCGCCGTGCTGGGCCTGTAACGCCAAAGTTATCCACAGGTTTATCCACAAGGACTGTGGACAAGCTGTGGATAAGGTAGGGGTTGGCCCCCGGATGCGGTGCATTTTCTGGGCGCCAGGACACTGTTTTCAGACGAAACACGCTGGGGTTCCATGGGTTCCAAAGTTATCCACAGCTTCGCGTTTCACTGTGGATAACTGGGGCCGACTGTGCTCCGCGCGGCGCGGACGAAGGCCACCACGGCGGCCAGGTCCTTCACCCCGGGGCGGGTTTCCAGGCGGCTGACCGCATCCACCCCGGCTGGCTCCAGCGTCTCAATGGCCTGCGCCACGTTCGCCGGGCCCAGGCCCCCCGCCAGCCACGCCCCGGGTGGAAAAGCAGCCCGCAGCGCGTCCCAGTCCAGGGCGTGACCGCTGCCCGGCTCGGGGGCGTCCACCATCAGGGTGACGCGGGGGTCACCGCTCCACACGTCTGCTTCCGCCGCCAGTTCAGCGGGGCGCACCACGCGCAGAACGGGATAATACGCGGCGACCTGCTCAACGTAAAGACTTGACAAAAGCCCGTGCAGTTGCACGCTGCCCACCCGCGCCGCTTCCGCAAGCCGCAGCACCTCGTCCAGGCCCTGGTTCAGAAAGACGCCTACTCGCGCCACCGTCGGGCCCACACCCAGGCCCGCCTCGCGCGCCACCTGTGGCGTGACCACCCGCTTGCTGACCGGCGCGAAGATAAAGCCCAGGGCGTCGGCCCCCGCTTCGGCGGCCAGCACGGCGTCGTGCACGCTGGTGGTGCCGCACACCTTGACCCGGATCATTCGGCCTGGGCGCCTTCCAGGGCCGCCACCCGCGCTTCCAGGGCCCGCACCTGCCGGGTCAGGGCCAGCAGCAGCAGGGCGTAGTGGTCGTACAGTTTGGGCCGTTCCATGCGCGTCTCGCCCGCCAGCCATTGGGACAGCAGGCGCTCGGCCTCCTGTAGCACCTCGGGGTCGGGCACCTCTCGGTAAGACCGGGTACCCAGAATCTCGCGCGCAAAGTTCAGTTCGCGGTCGCTCATGGGCCCTATTCTGCCGCCGCCCCGGCAAAGGCGGCGCGGGCGCGCATCACGGCGGCGTAATTCGCCTCGGCCCACAGCCACACCGGGCAGAAGGCCTCGCTGAGGCTGTGGCCCAGCGGGGTCAGGGTGTATTCCACGCGGGGGGGAATGACGGGATGCACGGTGCGGCGCAGCAGGCCGTCGGCTTCCATCTGGCGCAGGGTCTTGGTCAGCATCTTCTGGCTGATCCCGCCCACCCGCTCGCCCAACTGGGTAAAGCGCAGGGTGCCGTGTTCTTCCAGCACCTCCAGAATCAGCAGCGTCCACTTGTCCGCCACCCGCCCGATCATCTCGCGCACCAGGGCTTCCACCTCGGGGGCGGCCTTGGGCCAGGGGCCGGCACCCGGCTCAGGGATTGGAATGGCGGCCTGCTCGATACTCTCCATAGGGAGACCATAGCACTTTCGGGTGCCTTCTTCCCAAAAGAGAGTGAGGGGCGTAGGGTGCGGCCAGGAGGATTCACCATGACCATCACAGGCAAGACGGTGCTGCTCACCGGCGGCGGTTCGGGGATTGGGCGCGCGCTGGCCGAGGGCTTGCACGACCGAGGCAACACGGTGCTGATTGCGGGGCGCCGCCTGGAAACGCTGCAGGCGGTGGCCGCCGCGCGCCCCAACCTGCACGCCTACGCGCTGGACGTGACCGACCCGGCGTCCATCGCCGCCCTGACCGAACGGGTGAGCGCCGAGCACCCCGCGCTGAATGTGCTGATCAATAATTCCGGGATCATGGTGGCCGAGGACCTGCTGACCCAGCCGGACACCGCCACTGCCGAAGCCACTGTTGCCACCAACCTGCTGGGGCCCATCCGCCTGATTCACGCGCTGCTGCCGCACCTGCGGCGCCAGCCCCAGGCGACCATCGTGAACGTGACGTCCGGGCTGGCGTCGGTGCCGCTGGCGGTCACGCCCACCTACAGCGCCACAAAGGCCGCGCTGCACTCGTATACCGAATCACTGCGCTGGCAGCTGCGCGGCACATCCATTCAGGTGACGGAACTGGCGCCGCCCTACGTGGCCACCGAACTGATGCCCGGCGGCAGCCAGGACCCGCGCGCCATGCCGCTGGCCGACTTTATGGCAGAAACCCTGCACCTGCTGGACACCCAGCCGAACGCCCCTTACGTGCTGGTGGAGCGGGTGCGGCCGCTGCGCCACGCCGTGGCCAACGGCACCTACGACGCGGTGTTTCGCGGCCTGAACGCTCAGCACGGCGACCCGGCGTAAGGGCGGCGCACGCCACCTGGCCGATGTGTAGGGCGCCAGGCGCGTGACACGCTGAAGCCCCATGTCTGCTCCACCGCCTCCCCAGCGCCACACCACGCTACACCTGATCCTGACCCACCCCGGCGAGGCCCGGGCCGCGCACCATACCCTGACGGTGCACACACCCACGTACTACGGCCAGCACATTCTGGAGGCGGCGCAGACGCTGGGCCTGCGGGCGCAGCTGGGGCGCCGCCTCGCCTTTACGCCGCTGGGCACCCAGGACGGCGTGGCCCTGGCGCAGTGTGTGTGGCACCTGCACAGCGCCGCGCCGCTGGGCCCGGACGCGGCAGGGCCAGAGGGAGCACCAGCCGAGGTTTCCGGCTGGCGTCAGGCCGCGCTGAGCCCGCCGCCCCCCATTCCCTGGTTTCACGCCGACTGGGCGGCCCCGGCGCTGGCGTGGCTGGACACGGAGCTGGCCGCGCAGGCGCTGACCCGCACAGGCGAGCCCGAGGTGCTCAAGCACTGGCAGATCAGCCTGTTGTGGCGGGTGCCCACGGATGGGGGCCCGGTGTACTTCAAGGCGGTGCCCGATTTTTTTGCCCGCGAGGTGGCGCTGACCCCGGTGCTGGCGCGCGAGGTGCCGGGCGCCGCGCCCCGGGTGCTGGCCGCCGACACCGCGCGCGGCTTCCTGCTGCTGGCCGACAGCGGCGAGGCGGGCCCGGACGACCTGCCAGGACTGCTGCGCCACCTCGCCTGGGTGCAGCGCGCCAGTCTGCCGCTGCTGCCCACGCTGGGGCTGCGTGACCGGGGCCCAGCATACGTGTGCCGCTGGCTGCCCCACCTGCTGAGCGACGAGGGCTTACAGGTGGGGCAGCCAAGAGGCTTTACCCCCGCCGAGGCCGCCGACCTGCGCACGCGCCAGCCGGCCCTGGACGCTGCCCTGGCCCGGCTGGCGGCCAGCCCGCTGCCGCCCACCCTGGGCCACGGCGACCTGCACGCGGGCAATGTGACTGCCCGGGACGGCACCTTTACCCTGCTGGACTGGTCAGATGGCTGCGCCACCCACCCCTTTCTGGACGCCAACCCGGCCTACCTTGCCCCGGACGATACCCCGCCGGAGGCCCTGGCGGCGGCCCGCGACGTTTATCTGGCGGCCTGGACCGACCACGCCCCCCTGGACGACCTGCGCGCCCTGCACGAGGACGCGGTGCTGGCGGGGGAACTGTTCCGCGCCCTGGGTTATGTGGACGGCATTCAGGGCGCGGTGCCCGACCAGACCGAGTGGCACGGCGTGCATCTGGACCACCTGCGCCGCTTGGTGCCTGAGCAGATGGGAGAAACGCAGACCTGAACATCGACAGTCAGGTTGCCCATCGGACGGTCCCCGAGTTCCCCGCCTTGACGTCAGCGGGGCAGAACGGCCATAACGGCTCCACCCAGCCCTTTCGCGATGCGGTAAAGCCGCTCGCCCCGTGACCAAGAGGCGCGCCCCAGGCTTCATCACCTGGGGCGCACCTTTGACCTGACTCTTCTTCAGCGCGAGATGGTGCAGGTCCCCAGGCTGGTGCCTTTGTCGTTGGAGTTCTTGTGACTGGTGGCGTTGCCGCGCAGCGTCGCGCCACTGAGGCCACTGCGGTTGGCCACGCACACCAGGAAGCTCTTGTCGGGGCGCTGCACGATCACCGTCAGTTCGTCGTCGGAGTAGTCCATCAGGGCGGTGCCGCGCTCACTGCCCTTGGTGGCCACGGCGTCGTAGCTGCCGTCGTCGCCGCGCTCGTCCACCGTCACGCTGTAGGTGCCTGCCGACCCAAAGCCGACGGTCCACTGCTGGCCGGTGGCCAGGGCGGGGGGCCAGCTTAGGCCAGCGGGGGCCGGGGTCGGTGCCGAGGCGGTGCCCAGGCTCATGGTGCAGGCGCCAACCGAGGTGCCCTTGTCATTCGAGTTCTTGTGGCTGGTGGCGTCGCCGCGCACCGAGGCGCCGCTCAGCCCGCTGCGGTCGGCGCTGCACAGCAGAAAGCTCTTGTCGGGGCGCTGGACGATCACGATGAGTTCACCGTCCGAGTAGTTCATCAGGGCGTTGCCCTGCTCGTTGCCGCGCGCCGCCGTGCCTGGAAAACCGCCGTCGTCGTCCTGCGCGCCCAGGGTCACGGTGTAGGTGCCGCTCTGCCCAAAGTTCACGGTCCACTTCTGGCCGGTGCGCAGGGTGGGGGGCCAGGTCAGGCTGCTGGAGCTGGGGCTGGGCGCCGGGCTGGGATTGGGCGCCGCCTGCGCCTTGATCCGCAGGCTCACGGTGCAGTCGCCGGTGCGGGTCCCGTCAGCGCTCTGGTCCTTGAAGCTGTACGCCTTGCCGCTCCAGCTGCTGGCGTCCACGCCGTCTTCTTCCACCACGCAGCTGATATAGGACTTGCCGTCGGGGGTCCATTCCACCCACACCACGTCGTCGTCCTCGCCGTAATAGAAAAAGGCGGCTTGGGTCTGCGAACCGTTCTTGGCGGTGCCCTTCAGGCCGCCGTCTTTCAGGGGCTCGGTCAGGTCCAGGGTCCAGGTGCCCGCGCCCGCGCTGCCGGTGACGCGCACGGTGCCGCTCACGGGGTTTTTCCCGGAGGTCAGGGCGGGGGGCCACGCGCCGCTTTGCTCCTGGGGCGTGGTGGTGTTATTGGCCTGCGGATCCTGCGGGCCCTGGGTGCCACGCTGCACCACAAAGCCCAGCACGTTGGGCGTGACCAGGCCCCAGGCCAGCGCCAGCGGGCGCATAAACGAGGTGCGCGAGTTGTTGTTGCCTGCAATCCCGGCGGTGTGCACGCCGATCAGGGCGCCGCGCTCGTTGTAGGCCCCCCCGCCCGAGTTCCCAGGGCCCGTCTGGGCGTCGTGCTTGAGCCACTGGCGCCCGCTGCTTTCCAGATCCTCGCCGGTAAAGCCGCCCACCGACCCGCGCGAGAACGTCAGCGTCATGCCGCCCGTGCCCTGGAACCCGAACACGAAGATGTCGTCGCCAATGTTCATGGCGTTCGAGTCGCCCAGTTCCACGAAGGGCAGCTTCAGGCCAGACACCGCCTTCTTGTTCTTGTCCATCACAATCTGAACGATGGCGAGGTCCAGGTTGGGATCGGCGGCCACCACCTTGCCCCAGTAGGTGAATTCCGGCTCGCGGTCGACAAAGCGCACGGTGCGCACCTGCACCAGCGGCGCGATGGTCCGGTCATCGGTGTCCCCAATCACGTGGTAATTCGTGAGGATGTACCCCTGCGGACTGATGATGGACCCCGAGCCCAGCGAGTCCTGCAGCCGGCCGTTGGCGTCGGCGGGCAGCAGCATCACCGTGGCCTGAATAATGCGCTCGCGCACCTCTTTGGGCAGGCTCTGCGCGCCGCCCCAGGACCACAGCAGGGTGAAGACCACCCACCCCAACAGCTTGATGTTTCTCATGCTTTATTTAAGCGCGCGGTCAGTGCGGTGTCTAGGCGAGGTGGGCACGTTTGGCCATGAGAGGGGTCAAAAAAGGTGGCACCCCCTCTTTATGAAGCCCTCATCAGAACGGCGCGCAGGTTTGGGCCAGGGCGTCGGGGCCTGGGGACAAGCTGGGGAAGATCACAACACCTCGCCCAGCTCTGCCCTGGGTTCAGGCCTGCCCCGGGGCACGCCTGCTGGGGACACCCGCCACAGCCTTCAGCGCCCACCCAGGCGTCTTTCCGGTGAACCTGGGGCAACAGGTGAGGTGAAGGGAGACGGCACCAGTTCACAGCAGTCATACGGACGGCCGTCCATTGCCGGAACATCCAGAAGAGAGCTGGATGTTCCCCGCCCCGGCGCTGTGCCAGCCCAAGGCCCGGCAATCCGCATTTTTCCTTCTCCCGCTGCGGCGCAGCTGGGTCAGGCCGGTCGGAAACACTCTGAAACCTCTTACGGCATTTTTCGGAGGCCGTATCAATCCTGCGGGGTTCTCTGGCGCCCGTGGCCTCCGGCTTCCACGCCGCCCGGCACCGCGGCCTCTTCAAAGGTGCGCATTTCGCGCAGGGTGGCGGCGGCGCCCAGCAGCAGCGGGGCAGCCAGCACCCCGCCGGTGCCCTCGCCCAGACGCAGGTCCAGCCCAAAGAGTGGGGTCAGGCCCAGGTGCGCCAGTTGCGCGGCGTGCCCCACCTCGGCGCACTGGCCGGCCGGGAACAGGTAGTCGCGCAGGGCGGGCGCCAGGGCCACGCCCACCAGGGCCGCGCTGCCCTCCACGAAGCCGTCCAGCACCACCACGCGGCGCAGGGCCGCTGCCTGCAGCATCATGCCCAGCATCGCGGCAATTTCAAAACCGCCCAGTTCGGCCAGCACCGTCAGGGGGTCGGTGGCGGGGGTGCGGGCCAGGGCGGTGCGGATCACCGCCACCTTGTGGGCCAGCCGCTCGTCGTCCACACCGGTGCCGCGCCCGGTCACGGCGGCCGGGTCCAGGCCCAGCAGCCGCGCGCTGATGGCCGCCGCCGGGGTGGTGTTGCCAATGCCCATCTCGCCGGGAATCAGCAGGTCGGCGCCGCCCTCTATGGCCCGGCGGGCCAGCGCGGCCCCGGCCAGGATCAGGGCGGCGGTTTCCTGCGGGGTCATGGCAGCTTCGCGGCTGAGGTCACGGGTGCCCCGGCGCACAGCGGCGCGGTGCAGGGCGGGGTGGGCCGGCAATTCGGCGTTCACCCCGGCGTCCATCACGTACACCCGGGCCCCCACGCTGCGCGCCAGGGCGTTGACGGCCGCGCCGCCGGGGCCGTAGGGCGTATCGGCCAGAAAGTTGGCCACCATCGCCGGGGTGACTTCGGGTGGAAAGGCGCTCACGCCCTGCGCGGCCACGCCGTGGTCCCCGGCCGCCACCAGCACCGCCACGCCGCGCGGGTGGGGCCGCTCGGTGCCGAACACCCCCGCCAGCCGGATAGAGAGGGCCTCCAGCGCCCCCAGCGCCCCGGGCGGCTTGGTGAGCTGCGCCTGCCGGGCCTGGGCGCGGGTCATGGCGGCGGCGTCGGCGGGCTGCACCGCCCCAATCAGGGCGTGAAGGTCGGGAGAGAGGTCAAGGCTCATCGCGGCCCACTGTGGCACAGAGGGCAGGCGCTGGGGTCTGGGCTGGGGGCAACAGGCGCAGCAGCCACCAGTCATCTCCGGCGCGCGCCAGGGTCACCACCGTGCCCGGGGGAACAGCCGCCGCACGCAGGTCCACGGTCAGGCGCAGGAGGGCCAGCAGCGGCCCGGCGTGGGTAAAGGCCACCGCCTCGCCCGCCGGGGGCAGGCTGTCCAGCCACGCCGACAGCCGGGCGTGAAAGGCCGCCCCCGTCTCGCCGCCCGGGGGGCCCAGGGGCGAGCGGGGAGCGGCCAGCGCGTCAATCCAGGTGCGGGGCGCCTCACCGTAGCGGGCTTCCAGCTCGGCCCAGGTGTGACCCGCCATCACGCCAAACTGGGCTTCGTGCAGCGCCGGGGTGGGCACCGCCCCCGGAAACCCGGCCAGGGCCGCCGTCCGCTGCGCGCGCTGGGCCGGCGAGGTGAAGGCCAGGGTGCCGGGCGGCAGGGCCAGCAGCCGGCCGAGGGTCTGGGCCAGCGCCTCGCCAGCGGAGCTCAGCGGGGCGTCCTCGTGGGGGAAGGGGTAGCGCCGCTGGGCATTGGGCGCCGTGGGCGCGTGCCGCACCAGATGCAGGGTCAGCATGGCCGCCCCCACCCCCCTGCCCTAGCGGCCCCAGGCGTAGGCGCCCAGAGCCAGCAGTTCGGCCGTAACCACAATCAGGCCGTACACGTCGCCGCTGAGGCCGCCGCCCAGGCGCCGCGCCGCAAAGGCCGCCGCGCCCAGCACGCCCAGCAGGGCGGCCAGCCACGCCAGCCAGGCCCCGGGCAGCAGCAGGGTGGGGGCCGCCAGCAGCAGCGCGCCCCAGACCCGCCCCTCGCGCGAGCGCGCCCCCAGGCTCTCGGCGCGGGCGGCCGGGTAGCGGTTCATGGGCAGCAGCAGCAGCGCCCGCGCGCTCACCGCCGCCACCAGGGGGGCGTACGGCGGCAGGGGGGCGGACAGCAGGCTCCAGAGCAGCAGCAGGCTCAACGCGCCCGTCGCCAGCCCAAAGGCGCCCACATGCACGTCGCGCAGAATCTCCAGGCGCTGGGCCGGGGTCTTGACGGCAAACAGGGCGTCGGCGCTGTCCACCAGCCCGTCAAAGTGCAGCATGCCCGTCAGCCACAGCCACAGACCCACGCCCAGCGCGCCCACCACCCCGGCGGGCAGCGGTGGCCCCCACCACAGCAGCGCGGCCACGGCGCCCCCCACCGCGTAGCCGGCCAGCGGGTAGTAGGCGCTGGCCCGCGCAAAGTCGCCCTCGTCCACCCGGGTGACGTGGGGCAGCGGCAAGGTGGTCAGAAAGGCCAGGGCCAGGTGCAGGGCGCGGCCCTGGCGGGCCAGTCGGTCCCGGGGCCTCACTGATTCGCCTTCACGGCTGGGCCCTCATGCCTCAGCCCTCACCCGTCAGCTCCGGGCCACGTCACATGAATCTGGGCGGCCACCGCCAGGGCCAGGGTCAGGGTGTGGTCCTGGGCCCAGACGGTCAGGGTGCCCAGCGCCGTGTCCACGCCCTGCACCTGCACCGGGGCGCCCGGGGTCAGGCCGGCGGCCATCAGGGCGCGCAGCTGCGCGGCGTCGTCGTCGGGAATGCGGGCCACCGCCGCGTGGTCGCCGGGGGCCAGTTGCGACAGCCGCCGCTGGGGCTGCGCGGGCAGTTCGCCGTCCAGCGTGGGAATGGGGTCGCCGTGCGGGTCGTGGGTGGGGTCGCCCAGCCACGCGGCAATGCGAGCTTCCAGTCGCTCGGACAGGGCGTGTTCCAGGCGCTCGGCTTCCTCGTGCACCTCGTCCAGCGGCACGCCCAGCGCGCGGTGCAGGAACAGTTCCAGCAGGCGGTGGTGGCGCAGCACCTCCAGCGCCACCCGCTCGCCCTCGGCGGTCAGGCGCGCGCCCTGGTACGGCGCGTGCGACACCAGGCCCTGTTCGGCCAGCTTGCGCAGCATGCCGGTGACGCTGGCGGGGGCCACCTCCAGCGCGGTGGCCAGGGCCTGGGTGTTCACCTTGCCGGCCTGCCCCAGCACGTACAGATGCTTCAGGTAATCTTCCGCAGAGCGGGAGAGGGAACGGCCGGTCATGGCGCCCAGTGTAGCGGGGGGGGCCGCGTGGCCGGGCTGGCAGCAGTCCCCCGCAGCGCACCCCGTCCCCCTTTCGGCGGACGCCAGCCCGGCCGCGCGCACCCTAGAGTGCGCGGGTATGCCCAGCCTGCGCCCCGGGTTACGCCCCTGGTGGGGCCCCGCACTGCTGTGTGCCCTAGCGGCCGTGCTGGCAGCGGGCCTCGCCAGCGCCCGGCCCCCGGCTCCACTGCGCTGGTCTGATCCGCGCACCTGGGGCGGCCGCCTGCCCCAGCCCGGTCAGGCGGTCACCATCCCCCGGGGCCAGCGGGTGCTGCTGGATGTCAGTCCGCCGCTGCTGGGCGCCCTCACCATTCAGGGCGAGTTGCTGGTGCAGGACCAGGCGGGGACCGCGCCCCTGACCCTGCAGGCCGGGCGCATTGACGTTGCGGGCCGCTGGCAGGCCGGCCAGCGCACTCAGCCCCTTCGCCGCCCCTTGCGGGTGGTGCTGGGCCTGCCGGGGCGCCCGGCCAGCGGCGCCGCTGGCCTGCTCACCGTGCTGCCGGGCGGCACCCTGGAGCTGTGGGGGGCGCAGCCCAGCCGCTGGACCCAGCTGAGCCGCACGGCGCCTGCCGGGAGCCGCACGCTGCACCTCCTGGCCGGGGTGAACTGGGGCCCAGGCACCGTGCTGGCCCTGGCCCCCAGCGGCTTCGACCCGGGCGAGGCCGAACAGGTCACGGTGGCGGCACGTTCCAGGGACGGCCGGACGCTGACGCTGCGCGCGCCGCTGCGTTACCGTCACTACGGCGAGGTCACGCGCGGCGTGGACGAACGCGCCGAAGTGGGGGCCCTGAGCCGCGCCATTACCGTCACCAGCCCGGCCGCCGCCCGGCGCGCCCGGCAGGGCGGCAGCCTCATGGTGCTGCGCGGCGGCACCCTGCGCGCCAGCGGCGTGGCCTTTACCGGACTGGGGCGCGCCGGGCACAAGGGGATGTATCCCGTGCATTTTCACCGCGCGGGCCTGCAAGCCCACTCCTTCGTGGCCGATTCCAGCTTCTCTGAGCCCTTCAACCGCTGCCTGACCCTGCACGGCACCCAGGGCGCGCGGGTGGAAGGCAACGTGACGTTTGGCGCCAGCGGCCACTGCTTCTTTCTGGAAGACGGCACCGAAACCGGCAACCAGCTGCTGGGCAACCTCGCGGTGCAGACCCGGGCCACGCCCCCTGGCGAGGCGATTCTGGACACCGACGTGCTGGCGGCCGCCTTCTGGATCACCAACCCCGACAACGTGCTGCGCGGCAACGTGGCGGCCGGGGCCGAGCATTCAGGCTTCTGGTACTCGCTGCCCCCGCAGCCGCAGGGCGACGGGGTGACGCCAGAAGAAGCGCGCACCATCCGGCCCCGGCGCACGGCCCTGGGAGAATTCCGGGACAACGTGGCGCACTCCACCGGGCACACCGGGCTGTTCGTGGACAACCTGAAAAACCCGCCCGGCGTGCTGGAGGCCCCCAACTACAGCCCACCCCGCCCCGCCGACTTTCAGGGCCTGACCGCCTACAAAAACCGCCGCCGTGGCGCGTGGCTGCGCGGGACCGGGCTGCGCCTCAGCAGGGTGAGGCTGGCCGACAACGCCATTGGGGTCACGTTCGCCGCCGCCGACGCTGAACTGCGCGGCGGGGTGGTGGTGGGAGAAAGTGACAACCGCACCGGGCCCCCCAAGCCGCAGGAGCCGCACTTTCCCCTGCGCGGTTTCGAGTTCTACGACGGTCCGGTGGCGGTGCAGGACGTGCTGTTTACCGGCTTTGTCTCCACGCCGCAGCGCCCGGCCGGGGCGCTGGGGGCGCTGCAGTTCAGTCCGTTTTTCTTTCATCCGGCCAGCCGCGCCGCGCGCCTGCGCTTTGTGAACGCCCAGCCGGTGTACTTGGCCCCCAGGCCCCTGCCGGCCCCCGAGGACGCGGGCGCCGACGGCTACCGCAGCGCCGCCTTTCTGGATGTGGACGGCTCGGTGACGGGCCACCCCGGCAGCTCGGTGCTGCTGGACACGCCCTTCCTGCGCCGCCCGGCCTGCGTGGGGCAACCGGCGTGGGGCGCCGTGACCTGCCCTGGCTCGCCGGTGAGCCTGTTTGCGGTGGACCTGGACCCCCAGCCCCGCGCTATGGGGCCGCTGACCGTGCGCCGCGAGGACGGCGCGGGCATCCTCCTGCGCGGCAACCCGCGCGAGGGCCCCAACCGCTCGTTTCAGACCAACCTGTGGCCGGGGCCCACCTACGCACTGCGCCCAGCGCACTGGCCGCGCCACCTGCGGCTGGCCGCCCACCACTTCACGGGGCCGCACCCTCTGACGCTGACCCTGGCCGCTGCCCCCCGGCCCGCCCGCATGACCCTGAGCCCAGGCAGCGCCGCCCAGTGGCGTGGGGACCACCTGCAGCTGCAGTTGCGCCCCGCGCAGGGGGCCACGTCTGCCACGGTGGACCTGTGGTTCTGAAGGCGGCGCGCCCCCTCGCCCTGGTGGCCGCCGCCCTGCTGCTGGTCCTTCTGGGTCTGGCCGCCCGGCCGGGCCCGCGGAATGGCTCCTCCTCGCCCCTGGACCTGCGGGGGGCGGCGGCCCAGGCGCGGGTCCCGCTGCCCCAGGTCACGGCCCTGAGCGTGCGCGGCAACGGCTTCATTCGGGTGGCCGCGCTGGCCCTTGCCGTGCCTGCGGGGACGGCCCCCGGGGCCCAGAACGCGCTGGCGGCGCGGGCCGTGGAAGCGGCCTACCGCGCCTTTCCTGACCTGGCTGAGGTGGACGTGACCCTGTGGCGCGCCGGTCAGCGCGCCGCGCCGGCTTCAGCGCCGCTGCTGACCCTCTCGGTGCCGGCCGCAGCGCGGGCGCACGTTGCCCGGGCGCTGGGGCAGGGCACCTATACCCGGGTCTGGCGCGCGGGCGCGGCGCCGGTGGCCCTGGCCCCCACGCGCCCGGCCGCCCCCACCTCCGTCTTCTGGCGGGGCAGTGGGCCGATGCGGACAGTGGCCCTCACCTTCGACGACGCCCCGCATCCGCTTTACACCCCGCTGCTGCTGGACCTGCTGCGGCGCGCTGGGGTGCGGGCCACCTTTTTTGTGATTGGCCGGGGCGCCGAGCACTATCCCTATTTCGTGCAGGATCTGGTCCGCGCCGGTCACCTTGTGGGCAACCACAGCTATGCCCACCGGCCGCTCCGGGCCCTGCCCCCGGCCGAGGTCCGCCGGGAACTGGCGCGCACGTCCGCACTGCTGGGGGCGCTGACCAGCCAGCCCGTCACGGTGTTCCGGCCGCCCGGGGGTGGGCTCAGCCCCGCCGTGCGGCAGGCCGCCGCCGCCCAGGGCCTAAGCACCGTGATGTGGAGCCAGAACCCGGGCGATTACCTGGGCCGCACGCCGGGACAGCTGCAGCGCGCCTTTGTGCAGCAGCTTCGCCCCGGGCAGATCGTGCTGCTGCACGACAACGTGGACGCCACCCTGCAGGCCCTGCCCGCCATGATCCGGGCCGCGCAGGCCCAGGGCTACGCCTTCGAGACGGTGGACGCGATGCGCCCCGACGCAGCCACATTGGCCGGCACTGCCCGGCCCTGAGCCCAGGTCCACACGTCGTCCGGAGGGCACCTGGGGGCCGGACCCACCCGCCCTGGCCCGGGGAACTTTCTGGGCCCCAGGCTCCTCTAACATTCGAGGTGCCCTTGAATGACCCCTACGCCCCCCTTCCAGACGCCGAACTGGCGCGCCTGGCCCTGCGCGACGAGCGGGCCTTTGAGGCGCTGGTGACGCGCCACGCGCCCGGCGTGCACCGCCTGGCCGCCGTGACGGTGGGCCCCGGCGCCGCCGACGACGTGGTGCAGGAGGTCTTTATCGCCGTGCACCGCCACCTCAAGAGCTTTCGCCATGACGCCGCCTTCAGCACGTGGCTGCACCGCGTGACCCTGAACGCCTGCCACAAGGCGCTCGCGGCCCGCCAGAGCCTGCCGCTGGCCGAGGGCCCCGAACCCGCCGCCCCCCACGACCCGGCCCGCGCGGGCGAACAGGCGCAGGTGCGCGAGCGCCTTTCACGCGCCCTGGCGACGCTGCCGCGCGAGCAGCGCGAGGCCATTGCCCTGCGCGAGCTCTCGGGGCTGGATTACGCTGAGATTGCCCAGATCACGGGCGCCGAACTGGGCACGGTCAAAAGCCGCATTGCCCGCGCCCGCGCCGCCCTGCGCGAGTGGCTCCTGGCCGCTGGAGTGACCCCATGACCGACCCCCCTGTCCCCCACCCGGCCCCCGAACTGGACACCCTGTTCGCCCAGGCCCGCACCCTGACCCCGGCCGACCACGCCGCCGCCGCGCGCTTTCTAGTGGCCCACCGTGCGGCACAGACCCAGGCACGGGCCCGGCACACCCGCGCCGGCTGGCTCTCGGCGGCGCTGGGGGCCGCCGTGGTGGCGGGCGCCCTGATGCTGCGCCCCGCCGCGACCGCCCTGCCCGCCAGCGCCGCCTACGACGTTTACCAGAGCGCCTGGGGAGAGGGCTGGTGAGGCTGCTGGCCTTAGGGCTGGCCCTGCTGGGCGCGGCGCAGGCAGCGGGCCCAGAGGCCGAGATGGCCGAGGTGCTGGGCGCCCTGAAACAGGCCCGCACCCTGGCCGCGCGCGGGCAGGCCGAGGTCACGGTGCTGTTTCCGCCGCGCCCCGAACCCACCCGCCGCGCCGCCACGCTGCCCACGGTGCCCGCGCGCCCTAATCTCATCGCGCAGAACTTCACCGCCACCCGCGTGGGCCCCGACACGGTGGCAGGCCGGGCGGTCATCCGCTACGACCTTACCCCCAAGGTGGGGCAGGCGGCGCGCTGGTCGCTGTGGGTGGACACCGCCTGGAACGTGCCGCTGGCCTACGAGGAACGCTCGGCCGGGGGCGCGCTGGCCCGGCGCGCGGCCTTTGTGAAGGTGGGGGCCGCCCCGGTGCGCCAGAACGTGGCCCCGCCCGCCGTGCCGGCTGGCCTGCGCGCCGCGCTGGCCCAGGCCCTGCCGGGGCTGCGGCTGCCCCCAGGTTTCGTGCCCTCGGGCGTGGGCCGCCGGGCAGCGGGCATGGACATTGTCCTCACCGACGGCCTGAACACCCTGACGCTGGTGCTGGCGCGCCGGGACGTGGCGGCGGCGCCCGGGGTGGCCTCGCGCCGGGTGGCGGGGGGCTTTGTGTGGCTGGTGGGCAACCTGCCGCCTGGGCCCCTGGGCGCGGCGCTGTCGGGCATCACCCGCACCGACCAGACGCCGCTGAACCCCTTTCAGGTCACCTCCCGCCGCCTCTCCCCCACCCCAGCCCCGCCCCCCGGAACTTTTGCGGCCCGCGCCGACTCTAAGTTGTAGTTGCCCCCCCTTCTGCCCCCCCCATCCCGCCCCGCCAAGGAGCCGCCATGTCCCTGACCCCCCTGCCCCGCAAACTCACCGCCGAGGACGCCGCGCACTTTCTGCGCCGCACCGCCTTTGGCGCCACCGACGCCCAGATTCGCGCCCTGGCCGGCAAGGACGCCCGCAGCGTCGCCAAAGCCGCCCTGGCCTTTGACCAGACGCTGGCCCCGAACAACCCCTTTGACCCGATGCAGGGGGCCTCGCCGGGCGCGGCCATTCAGCTCACGCGCGGCGCGTGGCTGTTTGAACTGGTCTACGGCCCCCACCCGCTGCGCGAGAAACTGGCGCTGACCTGGAGTAACCACTTTGTGGTCGGCACCGACAAGGTGCGCAACACCCCGGCCCTGCTGGGGTATCTGGCGCTGCTGCGCCGCCACGCGGCCACCCCCAGTTTCGAGCGCTTCACGCTGGACATTGCCCAGAGCCCGGCCATGCTGCGCTACCTCGACAACGACCAGAACCGCAAGGGCAAGCCCAATGAGAACTTCAGCCGCGAACTGCTGGAACTGTTCACCACCGGCATCGGCGCGTACACGGAAACCGACGTGCGCGAGGGCGCCCGCGCCCTGACCGGCTGGACCTTCGTGGGTGGGCGCGGCAACAAGCAGTATCTCGACGAACCCAAATTCGTGTTTCAGGCCGGGCAGTTTGACAGCGGGCGCAAAACCTACCTGGGCCAGAGCGGCACCCTGCGGGGCGAGGACATCATCCGGCTGGCCACCGCCCACCCGCAGACCGCCACCTTCGTGGCCCGCAAGCTGCACCGCGCCTTTGTGGCCGACACCCCCGACGAAGCCGCCGTGGCCGGCAGCGCCGAAACGTGGCGCCGCACTGGGGGCGACGTGGGCGCCGTGCTGGAAGAACTGCTGAGCAGCGAGGTGTTTTACGCCAGCCGCGCGCGCATTATTCGCTCGCCCGTGGAGTTCATCGTGGGCGCGCTGCGCACCCTGGGCCAGCCAACCTTCGACGCCAAGACGCTGCTGAACCTCACCGGCACCGCCGGGCGCATGGGCCAGCTGCTGCTGGAACCCGACACCGTCAAGGGCTGGGACGGCGGACGCGAATGGATCAACGATTCCACCCTGCTGCTGCGCCTGCAGGTGGCGGCGGCCCTCACGCTGACCTCCAAGGCCCCGACCACCGAGCCCCCCAGCCTCCTCGCCATGACCGGTCAGGAGCGCCCGGCGGCGGCCGTGCTGCTGTCCAGCCTCAAGGGCCGCCAGCGCACCTACATGAGCATGATCAGCCCCGAGTTTCAGCTGGCGTAGAAGGGCTCTGGGCCATGAGCCATGAGCTCTGAGACCCAGAGACCCCGAAGCCTTGTCCCCCAAGGTCTTTTCCCACTCCCTACTTCCCACAACCCACTTCCCACCACCCGAGGTTCCCCCCATGACCAACCGACGCGACTTTCTGAAACTTTCGGCGCTGGCGGTGGCGGCCACCAGCGGCATGCCGGGCTTTCTGGCGCGGGCCGCTGCGCAGGCCGGCGGCAAAAAGACCCTGGTGGTCATTCAGCTGACCGGCGGCAACGACGGCCTGAACACCCTGATTCCCCACACCAACGGCGCCTACTACGCCGCGCGCCCCAACATCGCCATTCCCAAAAAGGACGTGCTGACGGTCACCGGAGACCTGGGGATGCACCCCAGCCTGCGCCCGCTCATGGGCCTCTGGGACAGCGGCAAGCTGGCCTGGATGGAAAACGTGGGGTACCCCAACCCCAACCGCAGCCACTTTGCCTCCATGGCGATCTGGCACACCGCCGACCCCACCCAGGCCCAGGCCGAGGGCTGGATTGGCCGCCTCGCCGAGCAGATTGGCGATCCCTTCTGCGCCAGCAACGTGGGCGGCTCCACGCCCCAGGCCCTGCGCGCCAGCGACTTCAGCCTGCCCAGCATCGAGTCCATTGACAACTTTCAGCTGAAACTGCCCGACGGCATGCAGACGCCCTTTCAGTCCATGCTGAATTCCCCCCGCACGGGCGAGGCCGCGTACCTCACGCGTGCCACCCGCCAAATGCTGAAAAACACCGCCCGGGTGCAGGAAAACGCCAAGAAGTACAAGGCGGGCGCCACCTACCCCCAGACCAAGTTTGCCGGTCAACTGCGCGAGGCCGCGCGCCTGATCGCCGCCGGGGTGGGCCAGCGGGTGCTGTACGTGTCGCTGGGGGGTTTTGACACCCACGCCGGGCAGCGCGCCGAGCAGGACGACCTGCTGGCGACCCTGGCGGGGGGGCTGGCCGCCTTCCAGACCGACCTGGAGCGGCAGGGCGTGGCCGGCGACGTGATCGTGATGGGCTTTTCAGAGTTCGGCCGCCGCGTGGCCGAAAACGGCAGCGCGGGCACCGACCACGGCAAGGGCAGCGTGATGTTTGCGCTGGGCCAGGGCGTCAAAGGTGGCATTCACGGCAGCAGCCCCGACCTGGAAAAGCTCTCGGACGGCGACATTATTTACAAGCAGGACTTCCGGGGCGTGTACGCCGAGGCCCTGACCAAGTGGCTGGGCCTGAACGCCCGCGAGATTCTGGGCGGCTCGTTTACCGGCCCCAGCTGGATCGCGTCATGACCCCGCCCCGTCTGGTGGCGGGGCTGCTGGGGGCGCTGGTGGTGGCTGCCCCCGCCCTGGTCAGTCCGGCCCTGGCCCTGCCCAAGTACCGCACCCAGGCCGCCCCGCAGCTGCACCTGACGGAAGGCAACGCCCTGTGGCAGCTGGACCGCCGGGTGATGCCCTGCACCTACTGCCATGTGGACCCGGCAGGCGGGCCAGGCTGGAACCCGTTCGGGCAGGCCCTGCAGCGCACCTTTGCCGAGGCCGCTGCCGCCGGGCAGCACCTGAATTTCCCCCAGGCCCTGTCCCAGCTGCTGGCCGCCAACACCGACGCCGACGGCGACAGCTACGCAGACGCCTTGGAGGTCTTTGCCAAAACCCTCCCCGGCGATCCCCAGAGCAAGCCCGAAACCCCGGTGGCCGACCTTGCGGCTGCCTTTGAGCAGGCCGGCGGCGTGGCCCAGTACGCCCCCCTCAAGAAAGCAAAATAAAAAAGCCGCCTTCTTCGGCGGTGATAAGAACAAGATAGCGTGGTATGCAGCCTGGGTCAAGTTCAGCCATTGGGGCAGATTTGGGGCGTTCTGACCGTCTTTTCTGTGGAGAGGCAAGGCGAGGCTGCTGCATAACTCAGGGCGGCGAACCTCCCAGCCGCACTCTGGGGTTGGCCGCGACAGGCCGGGCACTCCATAGCAAGCAAAATAGAAAAGCCGCCTTCTTCGGCGGTGATAGAACCAAGATAGCGCCGTATGCAGTCGGGATCAACCCCAGCCAGTGGGGCCTGTTTTCACCGTGCTGGACGTTGGTTTACGCGGTGATTGACGGGGGGCTATGCAGGAGGAGCGGTTGGGCGACCGGGCTATAGCCTCACTGCGACTGAAGCGGGAAGGAAGGCTTCACTGACACCCGTTTCCCGAAGTGGCCCCGAGGAGCAATGCTTCCTGGCCGAACGATGCCCAGCGCCTCCGCCTTCACCTGCGCCCGGCTGGGTTGCTATGCCCGCCCTATTGACCCCTCTTAAACAAGAGCCGGACATGGGGACCCTCCACCACACCAGCCCCACGCAAGGCACCAAAACAAAAAAGCCGCCTTCTTCGGCGGTGATAGAACCAAGATAGCGCCATATGCAGCCGGGGTCAACCCCAGCCGACCGACCCGAGAAACGCCCGCCCAGACGCCTGAACAGCCACGTCTGGGCGGGCCCTCTATACACTCAGGCCAACGCCTTTTCCCAGGTGATCCACATGCGCTCTACCCGGTAGCCCATGCGGGTGTTCACGCGCAGCATGGGCAGGTTCAGCACCGTGCCGCCCGTGCCGGCGTGGGTGTGGCCTTCGGCTTTGGCCCAGCCCAGGGCGTGGGCCTTCAGGGCGGTGGCCACGCCGCGCCCCCGGTGGGCCGGGTGGGTGACGGTGTCTTCAGAGTCCACCTCGGGGCCGCGCAGGCTCAGGCGGGTGAGGGCCACGATCTCGCCCCCAAGCCGGGTCACGAAGGCGGCTTCTTCCCGCACGATGGTCTCGCGCAGGCGCTCAGGGCTGAGGGGATCAGGCGTGGTGGTGGGGTTGCGGGGCCGGTCGCGCAGGCCCAACTCGTGCAGGGCGAACACGGCGGCCCAGTCGCTTTCCGGGGCCGTTGAGGACAGGCGCTCGGGCTCGTAGCCGGCCAGGAAGAGGCGCTCTTGCAGGGGCTCAAACGGGGCAGGATCAAAGGCCGTCAGATCCAGGTGCGCCCCCCACGACTGCCACGCGTTGCGAAAGCCCGCCGCCTGAAAAAAGGTCATCTGCTCGCCAAAATCCTCGCGGGTCACGCCCAGCACGCGCGCAAAGCCGCCCTGTGCCTCGGCCAGCAGGGCCAGGGTGAGCGCAGTAAAGGTGGCCGCCTCCCCGGCCAGATCCAGGCGCAGGGCGTCAGGGACCCCCGGGCCAAAGGGAGCAAGCCGGGCAGTGCCGATCACCGCGCCGTCCTGTTCGGCCACCAGCCGGGTGGGCGGCGAGACTTCGCGGAACTGCTCTGGCGTGTAGGTCCAGTGGCCGCGCACGCTCTCGGTCACGAGGCGGGCCACCGCCGGGGCGTCGCTCTGGCGAAAGGGGCGCAGGGTGGGCAGGTGTGCGGTGGGGTGCAGGGCGTGGGTCATGGGGCTATGGTGCCCGGCCACCCTGGCCGGAGGCGAATCGGCCCCCTAAGCCAGATGGCGGAGTCCGGGGGCATGCCCTGCCCGAGGAAGCAGAGCCACCACCCCAGCATTCTCCACCCCGAGGCAGCGTATATGCAGCTACCCCTCTCCCCCATCACCCCGAGCTCAACAGTGCCCACCGCCATACAGCCCAATTCATACTCACCTCACATTCACAGATTGCCTTGACAGAATTCTGCCCATGCCGTATTCTGTTTGTACCGGAATGGAAGCGCCGTGGTGTGCTTGTGGTCCAGGACGGATGCTGTTCAAGCTCGGCCCTTTTTCCGCCCCCCGCGTCTGGTGGGGCGCTTTTTTTGGCCTGTCCCTGCGTGTGTAAAGGTCCTGTCTCTAAGTGTACGAAAGACACATATCCGCGGCAGGGTAGGATGGACGGCATGTCCACTGACGTGTCGCAGCTGAGCGTGAACACCATCCGCACCCTGAGCATTGACGCCGTGCAGGCCGCCAACAGTGGCCACCCCGGCGCGCCGCTGGGGGCCGCCCCTATGGCCTACGTGCTGTGGCAGGAGTTCCTGCGCTTTAACCCCCAGCACCCCGAATGGGCCGGGCGCGACCGCTTTGTGCTGTCGGCCGGGCACGCCAGCATGCTCATTTACAGCCTGCTGCACCTCACCGGCTACGACATGCCGCTCGAAGACCTGAAAAACTTCCGACAGTGGGGCAGCAAGACGCCCGGCCACCCCGAGTTCTTCCACACCCCAGGCCTGGACGCCACCACCGGGCCGCTGGGCCAGGGCGCCGCAATGACCGTGGGCATGGCGATGGCCGAAGCGCACCTCGCCGCGCGCTACAACCGCCCCGACTTTGCCCTCTTCAACAACCACACCTACGCGATTCTGGGCGACGGCGACCTGCAAGAAGGCGTGAACCACGAGGCCGCCGCGCTGGCCGGGCACCTGCGCCTGAACAAGCTGATCTGGCTGCACGACGACAACCAGATTCAGCTGGACACCCCCACCAGCAAGGCCGAGTCCGAGGACACCGCCGCCCGTTACCGCGCTTACGGCTGGAACGTGCTGAAGGTGGCCGATGGCAACGACCTGGGGCAGATTCGCGCGGCCATTGCCGAAGCCCAGAACGCCGACCGCCCCACCCTGATTCAGGTGCGCACGGTGATTGGCTTTGGTAGTCCCCGCGCCGGGACCAGCAAGGCCCACGGCGAGCCCCTGGGCGCCGAGGGCGTGGCCGCCACCAAGCAGGCCCTGGGCTGGGACTACCCGCCCTTCACGGTGCCCGAAGAGGTGGCCGCCCATATGAACGCCCGCGAACGCGGCGCGGCGCTGGAAGCCGATTGGAACGCCCTGATGGACGGCTACCGCGCCGCCCACCCTGAACTGGCGGCCGAAGTGGACGCCCTGCTGGCCCGCGACCTGCCCGCGCAACTGGCCGACGCCCTGCCCAGCTACGAGGTAGGCGGCAAGGCGGTGGCCACCCGCAACGCCAGCGGCGAGGTGATCAACGCGCTGGCCAAGGTGGTGCCCGGCCTGATGGGCGGCAGCGCGGACCTCTCGGGCAGCACCAAGACCACCATCAAGGACGGTGGCGAGTTGCAGGCCGACAGCATGGGCGGGCGCAATGTGCTGTTCGGCGTGCGCGAGTTCGGCATGGCGGCTGCGGCCAACGGCCTGAGCCTGTACGGCGGCCTGCGCCCGCTGGTGGGCACCTTCCTGGTGTTTGCCGATTACCTGAAGCCGGCCCTGCGCCTGAGCGCCATTCAAATGCAGCCGGTGACCTACGTGCTCACCCACGACTCGATTGGCCTGGGCGAGGACGGCCCCACCCACCAGCCCATTGACCAGCTCGCCATGCTGCGCGCTGTGCCCGGCGCCCACGTCATCCGCCCCGCCGACGCCAACGAAACGGCCGCCGCGTGGCAGATGGCCCTGGAATACGACAAGGGCCCCACCGCCATCGCCCTGTCCCGCCAGGACCTGCCGATTCTGCCGCGCAACCACGCGGGCGTGAAAAAGGGCGCCTACGTCGTCCGCGACGCCGAAGGCGCGGCCCAGGTCATCCTGATGGCTTCGGGCAGCGAGGTCAGCCTCGCGCTGGACGCCGCCGAGGCCCTGAGCGGGGACGGGATTGCCGCCCGCGTGGTCTCCATGCCCTGCATGGAAGTCTTCCGCGCCCAGGAGCGCTCCTACCGCGACTCGGTGCTGACCCCCGGGGTCAAGCGCGTGGCGATTGAGGCCGCCAGCAAGGGGCCCTGGTACGAGTGGGTGGGCCTGGACGGCGCTGTGATCGGCATGGACACCTTCGGCGCCAGCGCGCCCGCCAGCGTGCTGTTCGAGAAGTTCGGCTTCAGCGTGCAGAACGTGGTGAAGGTGGTGAAAGGCATTCTGTAAGCCCTGCGAACAGGAGGGGCCGATTTCACTCGTCGGCCCCCTTCTCAAGCCTACGGGGAGGCTGTATCCCTCATACTCAACTGAAAGCTCTTAAAGTCAGTCATCGTAAAGCGACAGCCTTTCCAAAAGTTCCTGTGCCTGCTCTCGCACCTCACCTTGCCCAAGCCTGGCAGCTTCTTCCAACACTGACTTAGAGGTTGGGTAAAACAGAGCCAAGCCATTTAAGGCCTCACTGGCAGCATCTTCCTGTGATCCTACGCGTAAGGTCCGCTTGAGGACGGTCGCCAGCACAGGAAAAATGCGTTCATCAGCACTCTTGTTCAATGCCCAGATCATGCTGTGATTAATTTTTCGCTGCTTCAGCACTGCATTTGAGAGGGCTTCAATAATCTCCGTCCGCTCAGCATCGGAAAGACGGTACGTAGCCAGCTCTGGGCCGAGTAACTCAAGCAGCCCGCCATCTTCACCCGGCGGGCGTTTCGCCCGTTTCTCTTCTAGAAGCAGGCCCAAGGCCCCAATGGCATCTAGGGACGTTTTGCGCCTGCTGAATGCTGTGTTGAGCAGATCGGCAATCAAGGTCATTGTCAGGTCCTCAAGTTGTGCCCGCGCAAATTCTCTACATCAACGCGCGCATCTTTGAACTTCAGATAGGGAAAGTAGGCGCTCCAGGACCGATATTGCTGGGTGAGGCCTGCAGGAGGAGCAGCGTTGACGAACTTGAGCTGCTTCGCAAGAGCCGGCGCCGCAGCCAGGCGAGCCGCCTTTGGGCTCACCGAGGCCACCACAGCTGTCAAGGCCGCGACTGCTTGTGCAGAAGTGACGCCCACGTTACCTGGCGCGTTCACCACTTCTGAGAAGGTCGGACCACCGGAATTTGACCCCCATTGCACCTGAAAGCGCATGGTGTGTATGGGCTGCTGCCGTTGATTCGCGGCTGTGGCAGTCGTGGTCCCGGTTCTGGCCTGCGTCTCAGTGCGGGCTTGAGATCGCTTTTTACCCATTGCGACGACGCCACCCAGCACGGCCACCGCAGTATTCACGGCCCCCTGTGCCCCTTGCCAAGCCTGCTGCTGCTCAGCCGACGATGACTGAGTGAATTTGGAGACAACGAAAGCCCCTGCACCGAAGAGAAGCACGAATGGAATGGCTACATCGTCGGCAACCCCTATTCCGGTGACGTCATCGGCAAGAAGCGCGCCCGCACCACTCACACTTCCAGCAGCGAGCATGCGAGCCGTACCTCCGCGTCCAGCGAGCGACTGTGCCCTCTGAATGCTGCCTGAAACCTGGCGCAAAGCCGCATTGACCTTTTGCTGCTCGGCGGGCGTAATGACTCCAGAGTCCACCAACTTTTTGTAGTCCACGGTGAGTCTCCGAAGTTGTTCCAGGCGAGCCGCGTCAAGAGGAACCTGGCCGGATACTGGAGTCCTTGGTTCCAGCTGACGTTGGAGCGGCGCTGCAGAATGAATAGAACGTAGGGTTGCCCGCTGCACCTTCGTCACTTTGACTGGAGACACGGCGAGCTTGGCGCCCATCGTCCGGGCCTCGGCTTCCAGCCCAGCATCGGGGTCCACACCCGGGCCGACGCGCCCTTGCGACTGCTGCACGGTATGGGTGACTTCATGCGCCAGCAATTCCAGGCCAGATTGGCTGTTCGGATTGAACTTCCCACTTCGGAAGAAAATGTCGCTGCCGGTGGTGAAGGCCAGGGCATTGACACCCTTAGCGAGCCTGTCCGCTTCCGCATCATCGTGGATGCGCACCCGGGACAGGTCGTGGTTGAGCCCTTGTTCGAGGTGCCGTTGAATCGCTTCGGGCAGAGGATTGCCTCCGCCCCGTCGGGCTTGAATGCGCTGCAAGACTGGCTGCGTCGCTTCCGCATCCAATTCCGCCAACTGCCGCTGTAGGGTCTGGCGGTGGGCAGCGGTGGCTGATAGGGCCGCCTCAGCCTCGTAGCGCTGAACGGCTGTGTCCACGGCTCGCTGAAGGGCTAGGCGTTCCCCAGGGGGCACCAGGCCCAGCACCACGCGGCTGACTGGCGCACTGATCTCATGGCGTTGCAGGGTCGCTAAATGCTCGCCGTAGGTGTCATATCTCGCTTGGGCGGGGCCTCGGTCTGAACGAAAGCCTTGGACCAACGTATTCGCTACTTGTCGTTGCAGCGCCGTGAACTGGGCATATTGCCGCGTGTCCAGGGACTTGCCTTCAACCTGCTCGGCCCGGTGGCGCATCACCGTCACCCAGTCGGCGGGGCTCTGAGGTTTGGCGGGCACGGGCTGGACCTGTCGCTGAATCGGTGCAGCCTCCACCTGGGGCAAGGCGGCCAACTGCTCACTGACGGTTTGGCGCTGAACAGCGAGCCGGGCTACCTCTTGCTGCTCTAACCCTGAGGCCCGCAGCACTGGCCCAGCCGCTTGCCGCTGCAGGCGTGCAGGCCGTTCAAGCAATTGCATCACTTGCCGCTGCAGGGCCACCTGTGGGTCGGCCAACCCGTTTTCCACGACGAGAGAACGCTCTTTAGACGGACGGATCTGGGAACGCTGGCGCTGGTACTCCATCAGGCCTCCTGTTCCCCAGCATAGACGCCGGGTCAGTGACGCACTGCCCAGATTGCGCCCCTCCCTGCCCGCTTTAAGCCACCGGCAACTCCTCGCCCACGGCTTCACCCATCGCCCGCTCCAGGGCCGCGTAGGCGCCTCCGTGGCGGCGCAGTACGTCCGGGGGCCCGTCTTCCACGATGCTGCCCTCACGCACCACCACCACCCGGTCGGCGGTGCGCGCCAGGCTAAGGCGGTGGGTCACGATCAAGGCGGTGCGGCCCTGCATCAGTGCCCCCAGGGCCGCCACCACCTGCGCCTCGCTCTGGGCGTCCACGGCGCTGGTGGGCTCGTCCAGCAGCAGCACGGTGGGCCGGGCCAGCAGGGTGCGGGCAATGGACAGGCGCTGGCGCTGCCCACCCGAGAGCCTGACCCCGCGTTCGCCCACCACGGTGTTTAAGCCGTCGGGCAGGGCCTGCACAAAGCCCAGGGCGTGGGCGGCCTGCAGCGCGGCGTGGACCTCGGCGTCGGTGGCGTCGGGGCGGGCGTAGCGCACGTTGGCAGCCACGGTGTCGTGAAAGAGGAAGGTGTCCTGGGCCATCACGGCGGTGTGGGTGTGCAGGCTGTTCAGGGTGAGGTCGCGCAGGTCTGCGCCGTCCAGGCTCACGCGGCCCTGCTGCGGGTCGTGGGTGCGGGTCAGCAGGCCCAGCAGGGTGCTTTTGCCCGCGCCGGATTCGCCCAGCAGGGCCACGCGCTGCCCGGCCGGAATGGTCAGGGTGACATTCCGCAGCACAGGGCGGGCTGGGTCGTACCCAAAGGTCACCCCTTCAAAGCGCACTTCGCCCCGCGCGGGTTCCGGCAGCGGCCGGGCGCCGGGACGGTCCTGCACGGCCACGGGGGCGTCCAGCACCTCAAAGACCCGCCCCCCACTGGCCGCCGCGCGCTGCAGCAGGTCGCCAATATTCACCAGATCGTCAATGGGGCCGTAAAAGTAGCGCCCGTAGCCCCGGTAGGCCAGCAGCCCGCCCAGCGTGAACTGCCCGGCCAGAATCAGCCACGCGCCGCCGCCCAGCATGATCACGTTGCCCAGGTTGCCCACAAAGCGGGCGCGGGGAAAGGCGCGGTTGCGCAGCCGCACGGCCCGCAGCTGCTCGGCGTACAGGGCGCGGCCCAGGGCTTCCACCCGGGCGGCTTCGGCCCCTTCGCGCGCAAAGCCCTGCACCACCCGGATGCCGCTTATGCGGTCGGCCACCAGGGCGCTCAGGTCGCCCAGGCGGGCGCGGGCGGCGCGGTAGGCGGGCTGCACGGTGCGGCCATAGCGCCAGAGCATCGCCCCCACCGCCAGCATGGGCAGCGTGGTCAGCACCCCCAGCAGCGGCTGCAGGGCCACAAAGACCGCCACCACCCCGATCAGGCGCAGGGCGTTGGCGAGCACCGCGTCGGTGCCGCGCACCAGCACGTCCTGCAGGGCGTCCACGTCACCGGTGACGCGGGCGATCAGGTCGCCTGTGCGCTGAGACTCGAAATACGCCGCCGACTGCCCCTGCAGCTTGCGGTACAGCGCCAGCCGCAGGTCCAGCGTGAACTGCTGCCCCGCCTGTTCCAGCAGCAGCCCCCGCCACGCCGACAGGAGCTGCTGCACCCCAAACACCGCCACCAGCAGCGCGAGGTGCCCCCCGATAAACGTCCAGTCCCGGGCGGGCAGGCCCTGGTCCACGACGCGAATCCAGACCAGCGGCGGGTACAGTTCGGCGGCCACACTGCCGATCAGCAGCAGCAGCCCGGTGCCCACCGTGCGGCGGTAGGGGGTGAGCAGGCCATACAGGCGGCGCAGAACGGAGGGCGAGGCCGGCATGCCCCGCAGGCTACGGGAAAGCGGCGCCCCGGACCGGGTGCCGGCCACCGATCAGCGCGCGGGCTGGGCCGGGGCCAGGGCGGCCACGCACCGTTCCAGATCTGCCCATTCGTGCGCCGCGCTGAGGGCGAAGCGAATCCGGGTGCTTCCCGGCGCCACGGTGGGCGGGCGAATGGCCACAGCGCCGAAGCCCTGGGCACGCAATTCGGCGGCGCGGCGCAGGGTCACGTCCTCGGCGCCCAGCACCACCGGGACCACCTGGGACTCGCTGCCAGCGGTGTCCAGCCCCTGGGCGGTCAGGGCGCGGCGAAACCTCGCGGCGTGGCCCTGCAGGGTGCGGCGCTCGGCGTCCATGCTGCGGGCCTGCAGCACGTTCAGCAGGCCCACGGCGATATTCGCCGGGGGTAGGCCTGTCGTGAAGATGAAGGTGCGCGCGGCGTTCAGCAGGTAGCGAATCAGCACCTCATCCCCGGCGATGTAGGCGCCCACGCTGCCGTACGCTTTGCCCAGCGTGCCCATGAGGACGTCAATCTCGCCGCCCACCCCCTGCGCGTGGGCCAGCCCGGCGCCCTGGGGGCCGTACACGCCGCCGGTGTGGGCCTCGTCCACCATCAGCCACGCGCCGTAGCGGCGTTTCAGGGCCACCAGTTCGGGCAGCGGGGCCAACGTGCCGTCCATGCTGAACAGGGCGTCGGTGACGATCAGCTTGCGGGGGGCGGGGCTGGCCCGCAGCTGCGCTTCCAGGGCCGCCAGATCCCGCGTGGGGTAAATGTGCGTCTGGGCGCGGCTCAGGCGCACGCCGTCAATGATGGAGGCGTGGTTCAGGGCGTCGCTGAACACGGCGTCGCCCCGGCCCACCAGCGCGGGAATCACGCCCAGGTTGGCGGCCAGCCCGCTGCCGAACACCAGCGCGGCCTGGGTGCCCTTCAGGTCGGCCAGTTCGCGTTCCAGCAGGGCATACACCGGGTGGTTACCGTTGATCAGCCGCGCGGCCCCGGCGCCGTAACGGGTCAGGGCGTCCAGCACCACCTCTAGCTCTGCGGGCAGGAGGTGGCCGCGCAGCGCCGCCTGGGCCGTTTCGGGCGTCCAGGCCCGCCGCGACAGCCCCAGGTAATCGTTCGAGGCGAGGTCCAGCAGGCGCGCCCCGTTCACCCGCACGTACCCGGGCTGGGGGTCGGGCGTCCAGTCGTGCAGGGTGCGCTCGCGGTGGGCGGCTTGCAGGGCGCCGAGGCGCTCTTCCAGCACCGCCCAGCTCAAGAGGCGCCTTCCCCGTGCGCGCCCCCATGCGGGCGGCCAAACCCCGTGGCAGCGGCCAGCAAGGCCTCGTGACCCTGGCGCAGTTCCTCGTTCGTGACCACATACGGCGGCAGCAGGTACACCACGTTGCCCAGCGGGCGCAGCAGCAGCCCGCGCGCGGCGAAAAAGCGGCGCAGGTCCAGGCTGACGTTGCCGCCGTACTCGCCCGCGCCGTGAATCTCGGCGGCCAGGACGGTGCCGCACTGGCGAACATGCTGAAGGCAGGGGTGCGCGGCCAGTTCGGGCAGAAAAGCCGCGTGCGCCGCGCCGATCCGCGCCCAGTGCGCCGCCGTTTCCGGACTCAGGGTGAGGTCCAGCGAGGCCAGGGCCGCCGCGCAGGCCAGCGGATTGGCGGTGTAGGAGTGGCCGTGGGCGAACGCCTGGGCAAAGGAATCGCCGTCAAAGGCGCGGTACAGCACTTCGGTGGTGGCGGTCACGCCCATGGGCAGAAAGCCGCCGGTCAGGCCCTTGCTGAGGCACATCAGGTCCGGGGCTCCGTGCAGGTGGTGGGCGGCCCACAGCTGCCCGGTGCGGCCAAAGCCGGTCATCACCTCGTCGAAAATCACCAGGGCCCCTGCCCCCCGCACGCGGCGCATCACCTCGTCCACGAAGGCGGGGCGGGTCAGGCGCATGCCGGCGGCGCCTTGCAGCAGCGGTTCCAGGATGATCGCCGCCACGTCCTCGCCCAGCGCAGCGTCCAGGGCGCTGAGGGCCGCTGCCTCTTTGGCCTCCACCGCCGGGTCCCCAGCCCAGGTGGCGGGGTAGGGCAGGAAGGTCACGTCAAAGAGCTTGTCCTGAAACGGCGCGTAGAAGCCGCTGCTGGCCCCGGCGCTCATGGCGCCGAAGGTGTCGCCGTGGTAGCCACCTTCAAAGGCCAGCAGGCGGGTGCGGGCCTCGCCCCGGTTGTGGGCGGCTTGCAGGGCGATTTTCAGCGCCACCTCCACAGCGGTCGAGCCGTTGTCGGAGTAGAAGACGCGGTTCAGGTCGCCGGGCAGCTGGTCAGCCAGCCGGGCGGCCAGGGTGGCGGCGGGCGCGTGGGTAAAACCCGCGAAAATCACGTGTTCCAGCGCGTGCGCCTGCGCGGCAATCGCCCCGGCAATGTCCGGGTGGGCGTGCCCGTGCAGGTTCACCCACCACGAACTCACGAGGTCCAGCAGCCGCGTCCCGTCCGCCGTGTACAGGCTGGCGCCCTCGCCGCGCACGATGACGGTGGGGTCCGGCGCCGTGCGCGCCTGCGTGAACGGGTGCCAGACGTGCCGGGCGTCCAGCGCCAGGATGGGGTCAGCCGGCATGCAGCGGCTCCAGGGGCCCAAAGAGCGCGGCGGCCTGCGCGACCGTTTCCGGCGTCACCTCGCCCAGCGGGGGCAGGTCGGCCAGCACGCGCACGGCGCCGTGGCGCTCGATGGCGTCCCGGTTGTGGGGGGCGGGGGGGCCAATCAGGACCACGCCGTGCACCCGCAGGCCCCGGGCCCGCAGCGCCCCCACGGTCAGGAGGGTGTGATTGATGGTGCCCAGCGCGCTGCGCGCCGCCACGATCACCGGGGCGCCGTGCGCGGCCATCAGGTCCAGCATGGTCTCCTGCTCGTTCACCGGCACCAGCACGCCGCCCGCGCCTTCCACGATCAGGGGGCCGGGGGGGGCAGGGCAGCGGGCCAGCACCTCGGCCACCGAGACGCGCGTGCCTTCCAGCGTGGCGGCCCATTCGGGGGCAAAGGGGCCCCCGTACACCCGGGCCGGGGCGAAGACCTGATCCGGGCGCAGGACGGCCAGCCGGGCCACCTCGCGGGTGTCGTCGTCGCCGTCCTGCGCGCCGGTTTGCAGGGGCTTCCAGTAGGCGGCCCCCCAGGCGCGGCACAGCGCGGCGCTCAGGACCGTCTTGCCCACGCCGGTATCGGTGCCGGTGACAAAGAAGGTGGGGTGCACCGCGCGCCTCAGTCGCCCAGGGCGGGCACAGGCTGGGGCTGGGCGTTCAAGCGGTGCGGGCCAGATGCGTCGGCGTGCAGGCCCAGGTCCTCAATCATGGCCCAGTCGGCGCCGGCCGCCTGCCCCTCTTCGGTCAGGTAGTTGCCCAGGAAGATGGAATTGGCCACCAGCAGCGCCAGCGGTTGCAGGCTGCGCAGGTGCAGTTCGCGCCCGGCGCTGGCGCGCAGTTCGGCGCGCGGATTGAACAGCCGGAACAGCGACAGCACCCGCAGGCAGAACCACGGCGTGAAGTGCGCGGTGGTCTGGGCGCCGTCCAGGCCAGTGCCGTCAATGGGAATCAGGAAGTTCACCGGAATGGAATCCGCGCCCCGGTCCCGCAGGGTGGCGGCCAGGTCCACGATCTGCTCCAGGCTCTCGCCCATGCCGATAATCACGCCCGAGCAGGTGCTCATGCCCGCCTGCGCCGCGTGGGTCAGGGTTTCCACCCGGTCGGCGTAGGTGTGCGTGGAGCAGATGTTGCTGTAGTGGTCCTCGTGGGTATTGAGGTTGTGGTTGTAGGCGTCCACGCCGGCCTCGCGCAGGGCCTGGGCCTTTTTCTGGCCTTCCTCGCCCAGCAGCAGGCCCATGCAGGCGCAGACTTCCAGGCCAGTTTCGGCCTTGATCAGGCGGGTGGCCTCGCCCACCTGCTCCACCTCGCTCCAGGTGCCGCCGCGCCCGGCCAGCACAATGCAGTAGCGCTGCGCGCCCGCCGCCTGGGCTTTCCTGGCTTCTTCCAGCATCTCGCGCGGGTGCAGCACGCGGTAGCGGGGAATGTCGGTCTCGGCGCCCTTGGCCTGCGAGCAGTAGTGGCAGTCCTCGGCGCAGATGCCGCTCTTGGCGTTCAGCAGCACGTTCACCTTCACGCGGTCGCCAAAAGCTTCGCGGCGCACGCGCCACGCGGCGTCCACGAGGCGCAGGGTGTCGTGGTCGGGCAGGGTCAGAAGTTCCAGGCCTTCGCGGTGAGAAAGCCGTTCGCCGCGCAGCACGCGCCCAGCCAGGGTGTCAAGGTTCAGCATTCGTTCAGCAGTGTAGGCCAGGAGCTGAACGAACCCCGGCAAGGCTGGACCGGGTGCAAGGGGCCTGCAGGTGCGGCAGCGCGGTCGCCGGCCCGCGCCTACACTGCCCCTATGTCCAGCTCGGCTTCTGCCCTGCCCCTGCTGCGGCGCCGGCTGGTGGCCGCGCTGTTGACGGTGGCCGTCGGCTTTTTTCTGAATGTCACGGTGTTCCAGCTGATGGAGAACACCTTCTTTCAGGACCGCGCGCCCTTTACCTCGGGCTACCGGGTGGACCTGCTGGATCTGGTGCTGTGCGCCGTGGGGCTGGGGCTGGCGCTGTGGGCCCGGGGGCAGTATCTGAAGGCGACGGGGACCCCCCGCCTGCCGCGCGACGAGCAGTTGCTGTGGCTGGGTGTGCTGGTGCTGGGGGCGGTGAAATTGCTGACGGCGGTGTGGCTTCGATTCCCGCTGTAAGGGCACTTTCTGGAAAGCCAGCGGCCAGAGGCTCGCCGGCTCTGATCCTCCCCAATCTCGCCCCCAGCGAATTCCGGGTCAGCTATACTGGAAGCCATGACACAATTTATGCCACTGGCGCCGGCCGAAGCCGAGCTGCGCCGCTCTATGTTCTGGGCCCTGGGGCTGGCCATCGCGCCGTACTTTGTTCACTTTTACCTGCGGCAGGAGGAGCGGTCCAGCAATGGCCCGGGCAGCCTTGAGCATGTGCAGGGGTATCACTTCGATGTCTTTGCGGTGGTCCTGCCGCTTATTGCCCTGGCGCTGGCGTGGCGGGCGCGCAAACGCTACGCGGGCGACCACGGCACCCTGGTTATTCCCAGCACCGACCACGCGCTCTGGATCGCGGTGCTGGTGCTCTCGGTGCTGCGCCTGCTGAGCGCTTACCGCGTGCTGGGCTAGCCCTCTCCCCTATCCTGGGGCCCATGAGCACGCCCGATTCCCCGGCCGATCAGCGCATTCCCGTCGTGGTGGTGGGCGGCTTTCTAGGGGCGGGCAAGACCACGCTGGTCAACCACCTGATCCGCAGCCTGCCCCACCGCCTGGGCGTGATCGTGAACGAATTTGGCGCGGCGGGCGTGGACGGCAGCCTGATCGAGCGCCTGCAGGACGACGTGACCGAATTGACCGCCGGCTGCCTGTGCTGCACCGGGCGCGACGACCTGCTGCGCGCGCTGGTGACCATCGCCATGCGCGACCGCAGGCCCGACGCCGTGATCGTGGAACTCTCAGGCGTGGCCGACCCCACCCCGGTGCTCACCACACTGCTGGAACGCTCGGTGCGCGCGGCGTTCCGGGTCACGACCCTGGTGGCGGTGGTGGACGCCCAATACGTCCTCCAGACCCTGCGCGAGCACCCAGAAGCCGCGCGGCAACTGGCCTATGCGAACGTGGTGGTGCTGAACAAGACCGATCTGGCCGACCCAGGGCGGCTGGCCCACGCCGAAGAGGTGCTGCGCGGCGTCAACCCGCTGGCGGCCGTGAAAAAGGTGGAGCAGGGGCAGGTGGACGCGGCGGCCCTGATCGCCCGCGACGACTTTGACCCCCGCGTGCTGGACGGGGTGGACGAAAAGGCCGCGCATACCCCGGGCCTGAAATCGTTCACCCTGCACGCCGAGCGGCCCCTGGACCCGTATGCGTGGCAGCGCTTCATGACCGACTTCCTGCTCTCGCGCCCGGCCGAGGTGCTGCGGGCCAAGGGCTTTTTAGACCTGCACGGCTACCCGCAGCGCATTCTGTTTCAGGCGGTGCGCGACCTGTTCACCGCCGACGCCTGGGCGGCCGGGGACGGCACGTCTGAACTGGTGGTGATCGGCCGGGGCCTGGACAAGGCCGAATTTGAAGCCGCGTGGACAGCCTGCGTGACCCCAGACCCCCGCGACCTGATTCCCGATTGAGCGGAGGGTGGTGGAGCTTTTCGAGGCTTGGCGTGTGGCCGCCTCGCTCTCAGGCACCAGCTGAACCCCTGGCGCTCGTCTTCGGCGCCCCCAAGTGGTTCCCCTTTTTTGCCCCTCCAGAGCAGATGCCATCAAGATGCTGTTGGGTCTCGACCTTCTCCCCCTGTGGGACTCGAAGAGCGGCGCCGCAGCGAGGGGTGAGGGCGTTCTTTGGTCAACCGCTCTAAACGCGCCTGAACCCGCTTCCCATATGTCGGGCCGGGCCGGGTGCCACGGTAGGGCGCAGGAGGGACCCTCATGCTCAAGCGCCACACCCCGCCCGCCCACGCCGCCGAGGACCTGCTTAGCAACCACGACACCCTGGAAGTTACCGCCGAGCGCCTGCAGACCCTGTTGCGGCAGGCCGAGGACACACTGCCGCCGGCTCTGCTGGACTTCCTGCACGGTGAACCGCTAGGCCACCCACTGCACCCCATCCTGATTCACCTGCCGCTGGGCGGCTGGCTGATTGCGGCGGCGCTGGATTACCTGCCCGCCAAAACCCCAGGGGGCAACGAGGCCGCCGCCGATCTGGCCCTGACGCTGGGGACCGCAGGCGCCGTGGGGGCCATCGCCGCTGGCTGGGCCGACTGGTCGAACACCCAGGGCGAGGCCCGGCGCACCGGCCTGATTCACGGTCTGGTGAACGAGGTGGCCTTTACCCTGAACGTGGCGTCCCTGCTGGCGCGCAAGAAGGGCAAGCGCGGGCTGGGCAAGGCGCTGTCCGGGGCGGGGCTGCTGCTGGCCGGTGCCGGCGGGTTCCTGGGCGGCGAACTGGTCTACCGCCACGGCCTGGGCGTGGGGCGCACCCTGGCCCACCGCCAGGGCTAGGGGCAAGGTCGCCCCTTCAACCGAGCGAAGTAAGGAGAGGACATTGCCCTTCACGGTTCGCCTGTCCCCAACATCGCCCCACAGATTCCACTTCCGGGGCGATGTCCTTAGCATGCGGCCATGACGCTGCACCCCGACCTTCAGCTGCCCACCCCCCACGAACTCGACACCCTGAGCCCAGAAGAACTGGCCGGGCGCATGAACGCCCTGTCCGGCACGCTGGGCACGCGCCTGGGCATTGAGTTCACGCAGGTGGGCCGCGAGCGGGTGGTGGCGCGGATGCCGGTGGAGGGCAACCGCCAGCCCGCCGGGCGCCTGCACGGCGGCGCCAACCTCGCCCTGGCCGAGGAACTTGCCAGCGTGGGCTCGTGGCTGAACCTAGACCCCCAGCGGCAGGTGGCCGTGGGCGTGGATCTCAGCGGCACCCATGTGCGTGGCGTCACGGACGGCTGGGTGACGGGCGAAGGCGTCCTGGCCTACCGGGGCCGCACGGTACTCGTCTGGACCATTGAGATCAAGGACGAGCGCGGCCGGGTCACCAGCATGGCCCGCTGTACGTGCAATGTGATTGCGGTGGGGGCGTAAGGGGCAGTGGGAAGTGGGGAGTGGGACAGAGGAAACCCCTCACCACTCCCCACTTACCTCCCCAGCGCCCGGCTGAAACTCTGCGCCGCGCGCAGGCGCATGTCCTCCACCGCGTTCCAGTCGGGCAGTACGCGGCGCAGGGCCTCGTCGGCCACCTGGTCGGGATTCAGGGCGATAGGGTGGCTGGCGGCGCCCGCGTCGGCGCAGAAGCCCTGCACCTTGGGGTCGTAGGCAATGCCCGAAAAGGGCGTGCCGCTGGCCGCCGCCAGAATCACCGCGTGCAGGCGCACGCCGATGACAAAGCCGCTGCCCGCAATGGTGTCCAGAGCCACCTGGGGATCGCGGGTGCTGAGCACCTCGTCGGCGCCCAGGCTGTGGGCGGCCTCGTCGTCGTGGTCAGGCATGAAGCTCAGGGCAATGACGTGGCGCCCGCCGGCTTTCAGCTGCGTCACCACCTCACGCAGGCGCTCGGTGGCCTCGGTCACGTCGCCGCGTGGGGCCACCACCACCCGCTGCAGGTCGCGCGTCACGCCGGGCGTGGGCGAGAGCAGCAGGGCCGGGTCGCCGCCCAGTTCGGCGCGCACGCCCAGGGCCGCCAGGGTGTCCACGCTGCCCTGGTCGCGCACGATCACCGTCACGCCCCGGAGGGCCGCCGCCACCTTGCGCCCGCCCTGGGGGCTGAGGGGGCCCACACTCTGGTTGAACACCACCACGCGCTTTCTCAGCACCTTTGCCAGGCGGATCACCGCCAGGTAATAGGTCAGGGTGCGCGCGCTCGTCTTGTCCTGCAGCAGGCCGCCGCCACCCGAAAACAGCACCTCCGAGCGCCGCAGGGCCCGCAGCACCGCGCCGGGCTGCATGCGCGGCTCGCTTTCGCAGTCGTACAGGCGCGCCGTGTCCTCCGGGGTGTTGGACAGCAGCAGCGGGGCGGCGCCGTACTTGCGCAGTTCGCGCGTGATCGCCAGGGCAATCGCCTCGTCGCCCGTGTTGCCAAAGCCGTAGTACCCGCTGACCGTGACCCTCATGCCTGCACCGGCCGGGGGCGCTGGCCCCAGGTCTGCCACAGGCGCAGAGCCGCTTTCACAGCCCAGATGGCCACCAGACCCGCAATCAGGCCCGCACCCAGCCCCAGGAAGCAGCGCTGGGCGCTGATCAGCAGCGGGGTGTGAAAGTGCGAGAAGGTGTTCAGGATGCTGGCCTGCCCCACCACGCCGCCCAGAATCAGCAGGGCGCTGAAGTACCCCGGCAGCACGCCGCTCAGGCCCACCAGGGCCAGTGGGTGCCCGGCAAGTTCCTTGAAGCGCGGGCGCACGAGGCTGTCTTGCAGGTCCTGGCGCAGCTTGGCTTCAGTGTCACTCACGCTGGCCCCGGTGGCGTTGCCCCGGCGCAGGAACACCAGCGCGAACACCGCCAGCCCCAGCCCCATGACCACCACGTCGCCCAGCTTGATAGGCGCGTTGTAGATGTCGCGGGCGGTCTGGCGCAGGTCCTGGCGGGGCAGGAAGCTCAGGGCCACCAGCACCAGGGGCAGCAGCAGGGTCAGGCCCACGCCCCGGAAGGGTTCCAGGCCCAGCACGCTGTCCTTGTTGGCCCCCAGCGCCGAGACAAACAGCACCCCGGCGAGGCTCAGGCCCGTGGCCAGAAACCAGTCGGTGACGCGGTGGCGGCGCAGCACCAGCCCCAGCGCCGGAAAGGTCACGGCGGCGATCAGGGCGGTGCCCGCAAAGGGGTCAAGCTTGTTCAGGGCAAAGGCCAGCGCCGCCGTGCCGCCCGCCGCCAGCAGCCCCAGGCGGGGCAGCGGCAGGCTCAGGCCCAGCAGCAGCAGCGCCGCCAGCGGGCCCAGCAGGCTCAGCGCGCGCAGCAGGCTGTTTTCCTCGAAGGGAGCAATCACCGGCTGCGTCACCCGCACGCCAGAGGCCTGCAGCAGCTGGGTGGTGCGGGTCAGCAGGGCCTCGGTTTCATTAATGGTGGGGTAGGGGCGCAGGTACAGCAGGCGCATGGAGCGCTCGCGCGCCGCGAGGTTGTATTTGCTCGCCAGGGTCAGGGGGTCCAGGCGGTTTTGCCACGCGAGGTTCACGCTGAAGGTGCGCGCCGCGCCGTGGGTCGCCACCAGGGTATCCAGGCCGCGCTGGGGCGTGGCTTCAATCAGGGCGGGAATGCGCTTCCCCAGACGCTCGTTGATCTTGGCCAGCAGTTCGGGGGTGCGCGCGCCGATTACCTCTTCGCCGTTAAACAGCACAAACGGCACGTCCGGCCAGTCGGCGCCGGGGTCGCGCAGGGCGTCGTCGGCGTAGGGGCGGTACACCACCGTCAGGCCCCGCGCCTGCAGGCGCGACAGCAGCTCGCGGTTGGGCCCGGTGGGCAGAAAGGTGGGGTCGGTGGGCCACTCCACCCAGGTCTGGCCCCCAAACTGCACCGTGCGGGTGGGAATGGTGTAGCGCGCGGGCAGGGCCTCGGCCGCGCCCGGCACCACCGAACGCAGGTACACGTTCTGGGCCTTCACTGGGGCGCCAGGTATATCGGCCAGCAGGTCGGCGCCGGTTTTCAGAATCACCTCGCCGCGCTGCACAAGGTTGCCGATCACGTCCTCGTACAGCCCCACCCCGTTCACGCCCAGTTTCTGGTAGCGCGAAAGCAGGGCTTCGGGGTCCAGGCCAAAGCGGCGGGCCTGCGCGGCCACCGCCGGGTAGTCCATGACCAGCGCGGCCGTTTTCTGCGACTGCTCGTAGGTCACGCGCCCGTAGGCCAACAGCACAGCGGGAATCAGGGACAGCAGCAGCGCGCCCAGCAGCAGGGGCGTCCACGGGTGCCGCGTGGCGGGCGGCAGGTCCGGGCCGGGCCGCTGGGGCGCAGAGGGGGCAGGGGCGGGCTGGGTCACAGGCACATCCTAAAGGTCGGGTGAAGGGGGCGGGGGGCTTTGCGGAACAGCAGACCATGATGGCCGCCGCCGGGCAGGGCAAGCATCCATCCAAAGGCGCGGGCAGGGGCGGCGGGGCGCCGGGGGAGGGAGGCCGGTCTTTCCCCTGGCGCCGGAGCCTCTCAAGGCCACCTCTGACACGGCCAGACCCCTTTCACCGGCTTGAGGGCTGGCGGCGGCCCCGTGTCAGATCGTGGTGCGGATACGGGCGGCCAGCATGTCCAGCGCGGGCTCGTTCATGCCGCCGTGCGGAATAATCACGTCGGCGTAGCGCTTGGTGGGCTCCACGAAGCTCAGGTGCATGGGGCGCACGTATTCCAGGTACTGCTCTATGACGCTCTGGGGCGTGCGGCCACGCTCCTGGGTGTCGCGCAGCAGGCGGCGGATAAAGCGCACGTCGGCATCGGCGTCCACAAACACCTTCAGGTGCATCCGCTCGCGCAGTTCCTCGTCGTACAGGGCAAAAAAGCCCTCCAGCACCACCACGGGCGCGGGCAGCACCGTGGTGGTCTGCGCCGAGCGGGTGTGCTGGGTAAAGTCGTACTCCGGCATGGCGATGGGCACGCCGGACAGCAGGGCGTCCACATGCTCGCGCAGCAGCGCCCAGTCAAAGGCGGCGGGGTGGTCGTAGTTGGTTTTCAGCCGCGCTTCAAAGGGAATGTCGTCCTGGTTGCGGTAGTAGTTGTCCTGGTTCAGGACTGCCACGCCCTGCTGGCCCACGGTTTCAATCACCCGGCGGGTCACGGTGGTCTTGCCGCTGCCCGAGCCCCCGGCCACGCCGATCATGAAGGGGGTGCTCACGCGCGGCCTCCCAGGCTGCCAATCAGGTCAATACGCCGCTCGGCCATGCGCCGGGCCACCACATGCGGGGCCTTGCCGTACTGCTCGGCGGCCTGGGTAATGCGGCCCACCGTCTGGTACACGCGCTCGGCGGCCTGGTTCATGTCCAGCCCCGTGGCCGCCGCGATCAACCCCGCCGAGTTGATCGCAAAGTCGGGCATGTACACGATGCCGGCTTCCTTGACCACCGCCTCGCCCCGGCGGGTCAGCGGGTGGTGTTCGCCGCCCGCAATCAGGCGGCACTGCAACCGGGGCACGTCCTCGCTGCGAATGGAGTGGCCGTAGCCGCACGGCGCCAGAATGTCGCAGGGGGTGTCCAGCAACTCCTGATAGCCCACCACCGTCACGCCTTCCAGGTCGTCGGCCAGGGCCTCGGCGCGCTCGGGGCGGGCGTCGGCGATGGTCAGGCGGGCGCCTTCGCGGTGCAGGTGCGCGGCCAGGGCCCGCCCCACGGCGCCCACGCCCAAGATCGCCACCCGCACGCCGCGCATGCTCTCCGAGCCCAGGGCAAAACGCGCCGCCGCCTTCATGCCCCGGTACACGCCGTAGCCGGTGACGCTGCTGGTGTCGGTGTGCATGCCCAGCGTGGAGCCGGTTTCCTGGGCCACAAAGGCGATATCGGCCGGGCTCACGCCGATGTCCTCGGTGAGCACCACGCGCGACTCCATGGGCCGCACCTGCCGCCCCAGCGCCCGGAACAGGGCCTCTCTGGCGTGCGGGTCGTCCATACCGCATTCGGGGCTCAGCAGCACGCAGGCGCCGCCGCCGTAGTTCAGGCCAGCCAGGGCCGCTTTCAGCGTCAGGCTTTCGGACAGCGCCAGGGCGCCGCGCAGCGCGAGGTCCTCGTCCTGTTCGCGCAGGCGCACCCCCGCGATGGCCGGCCCCAGCACCGTGGAGTGCACGGCCAGGGCCGCGCGCAGGCCGCTGGGCGCGTGGTGAAGCAGCGTCAGCGCCTCATGCCCGCGCGACCCCATCTCTTCGAGTATCTGCATAGTCTTTCGCTCCTGCTGAGGCGCCGCTCGCTGCTGGGCAGGGGGCGCGTCAAACGCCCCGTAGGGTACCACCCGCGCCCAAAGGCACACAGGGACACGCGGCACACCCCACCGAGAGACGCGGCATGAACGCCACATGAAAGAAGGCTGTCAGAGCCGAGGCGGCACCCTAACAGACATGCTGAGGTTGGAAGCGCTGCTCTGGGCCCCGTGCGGGCGCCCACGGCGCGCCCCGCTGCCATGCCCGCGTCCCTTACAATGGGCCGCACAAAGGGGGAAATGAATGGAACGGATTGCGCCGCTTGCCAAGGTTCTGGCAGAAGCGAACGGGATTGACTGGCAGAAGATTCAAGGCTCCGGTGCAGGCGGCCAGATCGTGGAACAGGACATCCTGAATTACCTGTCCCGCGTGATGTCCGGCGAGGAAGATCCGCCCGACACCCCGGTGGACCTGCCCCCGCCCGACTGGAACGGCGAGGAAGTGCCCAGCGCCGCCATGCTGAACCAGGCCGGCATGAACGCCGACATGCTCAGCCGCGCGGGCGTGGACACCGACCTGACGGCCTTTGTGGAGCAGACCCGCACGGCCTCGCCCGAGGTGCCGGCCACCCCGGCCCCCAGCAATCTCGACGAGGACACCGAGTTCGAGCTGGACGACGAGCCCGAAGTGACCCCGGCGGCGGCGGCCCCGGCCCCCATGCCCGAGCCCATCCCCGCGCCCGTGGCCCCGGCCGTGAGCGCCCCGATGCCCGAGCCGGTGATGCCCGCCGCCCAGGCGCCCATGCCCGAGCCCACCCCGGCGCCGGTCACGCCGCCCCCAGCCGCGCCCGCCGCTGCTGGCGGCCTGAGCAGCCTGCTCTCGCGCCTGTACCAGAAGCCCGCGCAGCCCGAAGCGGCCCAGCCGGCCCCCACCCCGGAACCCGTGGCGCCCGTGGCCCCGGCTCCCGAACCTGTGGTCGCCCCCGTCGCCGCCCAGGCCGAGCCCGTGGCCCCCGCGCCGGCCGCCTCCCCGGTCATGGAGACGCCCGCGCCCATGCCCGAGCCTACGCCTGTCCTGCCTGAGGTGGCGGCCCAGCCCACCGAGGTCGAGGCGCCCGCCCCCGTGGACGAGACCCCCGCGCCTGTGGTCAGCGAGCCGGTGGTCAGCACGCCCGCCATGCCCGAGCCGGAACCCGTGGCGGCCTCTGCCCCCGTGGCCCCTGCCCCCGTAGCCGAGCCGGCCCCCATGCCCGAGCCGGTGGCCGCGCCCACCATGCCCGAAGTGGCGGCCCAGCCCGAGCCCGCCGCCCAGCCCGCCCCCATGCCGGCTGCCGTTTCCGCGCCCACTGGCACCCCGGCGGGCAGCGTGTGGTTCGGCGCCTACCTGCGCCGCAGCGCGGATGTCGCTGCCCTGCACGACCTGCGCGGTCAGGTCAGCCGCGCGCTGGCAAGCGAGCTGCCCCTGGGGCTGCTGGTGGCCCGCGCCGCGCAGCGCCACGCCGACACCCTGGGCCTGAGCAGCGTGGCCCTGGACGGTCAGGGCCGCACCCACACGGTGGGCAGCGGCAGCCTGCGCGACGCCGTGGCCGCTCTGGACACCACCTTTGACGGCACGCCCGACCTGCTGGTGGTGGACGCCGCCGCCCTGGACCTGGACGACCTGCACTACCCCCAGACCGTGACCCTCAGCGTGGGGCGCAGCGAAGGCGGGCGCGCCACCCTGAGCCTGAACGGCGACGTGGACACCACCCGCGCCGCGCAGTTCCTGGCCCAGGTGGCCGCCACCCTGGAACAGCCCATCCTGCTGGTGCTGTAAGAGCCCACAAAAAAGCCGCCCCAGTACGGGGCGGCCTTTTTGTGGGCGGAAGTGGGGAGTGGGCCGTGGGAAAACAAAGGCGCTGCCCACGCGCCTCCTTAGGCTTCGGTGCCCAGGTACTCTTTCGCCCAGGCGTAGAACTCGGGCTTGTAGAACTCCAGGCGAATCTTCTTGTATTCCTTGGTGGAGTACAGGATGGCGTGGTCTACGCCGGGGGCCACCTCCTGCTCAATGGCCTTGATCTTGCCAAAGGCCTCTTCCTTGGAGCGGCCGTGCACCATGGTGAAGATGGTGTAGGGCCATTCCGGGTACGTGGGGCGCAGGTAGCAGTGCGAGACCGCCTTGAATTCGGCCATCTGGCGGCCCACTTGCGCCACCTGCGCCTGGGGCACGGCCCACACGCCCATGGCGTTGAAGGTAAAGCCGGCCTTCTGGTGGCGGAACACCGCCGACACGCGGCGTAGGGCGCCGGCCGCCTTCATCTTCTCGGCGTGGGCGGCCACCTCGTCAATGCTCAGGCCCAGGGCGGCGCAGGCCTCGGCGTAGGGCTCTTCGGTGACGGGCAGGTCCTTCTGGAATTCCAGGACAAAGGCCCGGTCCAGGTCGGTCACCTGATAGCCGATGTTGCGCTGCTCAGAGGTGTACTGGGGCTTGGCCTTGGCGTTCCAGTCCTCCTTACCGGTCATGTCGAATTCCACGCCAATCTTGAACAGGTGCAGGGTGGGCATCAGGCGGGTCAGGCGGGCGCCGCTCAGTTCGTGCAGTTTCTGGACGTGGGCCTCAAGGTTGCTCTCGGGCGGCACGGCAATCGTGTACCACAGGTTGAAATCGTGGTTGCGCTTGTAGTTGTGGCTCACGCCGGGGTGGGTGTTCACGACTTCGGCGCCCGCGTCAAGCTGGTCCTCGTCGTACACGGCGGCCACGAGGCTGCTCTGGTAACCCAGGGTGCGCGTGTCGAAAATGGCGCTGACCTGCCGCAGCACGCCCTCGGCCTTCACTTCACGCAAGATGGCCAGCGCTTCGGCCTCGCTCAGCCCCACTTCCTCGGCCAGCCGGGCATAGGGCCGCTGCACAATCGGAATATCGCGCTGAATGCGGTTGAGCAGCTGTTCGCGCGCGCTGGGTTCAGGCGCATGCGCGGCCTGCGGGGTGGGGGCGGCGGGAGCGGTCATGTCTGCACAATAGCGGCCCCGGCGGCGGCGAAACGTCCCCGAACGAACGGTCAGGCGGGTGCGCGGCCCCCCGGGCGGAGCGCACAATGGCAGGCATGGTCACAGCCATCGTGATGGTCCAAGCAGAGCGGCAGCGCATTCCCGAAACAGCCGAGGCCCTGGCCGGCGTGAGTGGGGTGCGCGAGGTGTACTCCGTGACCGGCGAGTGGGACATCGTGGCGATTCTCAAACTCTCGCGCTACGAGGACCTGGACGACGTGGTCACCGCCGGACTGCGCCGCGTGGAAGGCATCACCCGCACCCAGACCATGCTGGCGTTCCGCACCTACAACGAGGCGCTGCTGGACCAGGGCTTCGGCGTGGGCCTGGACGAGGGCCAGCAGCAGCGCTGAAAGCCCCTGACAGCAGAACCCCACCACCCTCTTAACAAAGCCTTCATCTGCCGGCCGCCGCTGAGCTTTGTGAGCTGCCGCACCCGTCGGCCACCGCCAGGGCAGGTACGGTGGCCCCATGATCCCCACATCTTTGAAAGGCGCCGCGTTCCTCCTGGGGCTGGCGCTGCTGGGCACCGCCGCCGCCAAGCCCATCGTGGTGGGCAGCAAGCTGGACCCCGAAGCGCAGATTCTGGGCCAGATGATTCTGCTGACCCTGAAAAATGCGGGGCTGGAGGTCACGGACCGCACCACCCTGGGGGACACGGGGGTCAACCGCAAGGCCATTCTGGCCGGCGAGATCGACGTGTACCCCGAATACACCGGCAACGCGGTCTACCTGTTTCCGCAGGCCAAGATCACGGCCAAGCAGGCGGGCAACCCCGGCACCATCTACGGGCTGGCGCGGCAGCTGGACAGCAAAAACGGCATCACCTGGCTCAAGCCCGCCAATGTAAACAACACCTGGGTGATCGCCGTGCCGCAGGCGCTGGCCCAGCGCGCCAAGCTGAGCAGTGTGGCGGACCTCGCCAAGTACCTCAATGGCGGCGGCACCTTTAAGATTGCGGGCAGCCCCGAGTTCTTCAACCGCCCCGACACCATGCCCGCCTTTGAAGCGGCCTACGGCTTCAAGCTGCGCGCCGACCAGAAGCTCGTGCTGGCCGGGGCCACGCCGCCCCAGACCCAGCAGGCCGCCGCCAGCGGCACCAGCGGCGTGAACGCGGCGATGGCCTACGGCACCGACGGCACCCTGAGCGCCCTGAAACTGGTGGCCCTGAAAGACCCCAGGGGCGCGCAGGCGGTCTACCAGCCCGCGCCGATCATCCGCACCGCCACCCTGAAGGCCAACCCGCAGATTGAGGGGCTGCTGAACAAGACCTTCGCCGGGCTGACCCAGGCCACGCTGCAGGGCCTGAACGCCAAGGTGGCCCTGGAAGGCCGCACCGCGCAGGACGTGGCGCGCGAGTACCTGCGGAGCAAGGGCCTGATCCGTTGACCGCCCCCCACCGGGGCGCCCCCCGGGACGTCAGACTGGTCCTGTGGCTGGGCGCCCTGCCCATGCTGGCGGGCGCGTGGCTGCCCTGGGTGCTGCTGCGCCCCAACCGGCTGGCCCCCGGCGAGCCCCTGCGGCTGGAGCCGGGCTGGCTTTTGGGGGCCGCCGCGCTGGCCCTGCTGCCGGCCCTGGTGGGCCACTGGCGCCGGGCCTGGGTGTGGCCGGCCGCCACCGCTGCCCTGGCGCTGGGGGTCTGGCTGCTGGGCCAGCAGACGGCCGCCGCGCTGGTGGGTCAGGCCCCCTTTGCCAGAGCCAGCGCCTCCAGCGGGGCGTGGCTGTACCTGCTGGGGGCCGGCATTGCCCTCTTCGGTGCGGCGCAGGCGGCACCCGAGCGGCGCTGGGTGGGCTGGGTCTGGCTGGGCCCGGTGCTGGCCGCCGCACTCAGTGGGCACCTGAACGCGTGGTCCGTGGTGGTGGAAGGCCGCAGCGAGGGCGCGCGCTGGGTGCAGGAACTTGGGCAGCACCTGCGGCTGGTGGGCACGGCGCTGGGGCTGGCGACCCTGCTGGGCACGCCCCTGGCCATCTGGGGCGCGGGCCGCCCCCGGGTGGCGGGCGCCGCGCTGGGCCTCAGCAGCGGGCTGCAGACCCTGCCCAGCCTCGCCCTGCTGGGGCTGCTGATTGCGCCGCTTTCGGCCCTGGCGGACGCGGTGCCCGCCCTGCGCGCCGCTGGCCTCAGCGGGATTGGGGTCAGTCCGGCCCTGACCGCGCTGACCCTGTACGCCCTGCTGCCGGTCGTGCGCGGCGGTCTGCTGGGGCTGCAGGGGGTTCCTGCGGGCGTGCTGGACGCGGCGCGCGGCATGGGCATGACCCGCACGCAGCGCCTGTGGAGGGTACAGGCCCCACTGGCCCTGCCGCTGTGGCTGGGCGGGCTGCGGCAGGCGGCGGTGGTGCTGATCGGGGTGGCGGCGGTGGCGGCGCTCATTGGCGCCGGCGGCCTGGGCACCTACATTTTCAAGGGCCTGCAGAGCGCGGCCAGTGACCTGATTCTGCTGGGCGCCGTGCCCGCCGCGCTGCTGGCCGTGGCTGTGGACGCGGGGCTGCGGCGCCTGGAAGGCTGGCTGGGCACCCGCCTGGGGAGGGCCGAGTGATTGAGCTACAGGACCTCGAAAAAACCTACAACGGGGTCAGCGCAGTGCGCGCCCTGAACCTGACGGTGCCCGAAGGCGAACTGGTGACGCTCTTGGGACCGTCCGGCTGCGGCAAGACCACCACCCTGCGCATGATCAACCGGCTCATTGAACCCACGGGGGGCCGGGTGCTGCTGGCCGGGCAGGACACCCGGCGCCTGAAGCCCGAAACCCTGCGCCGGGGTATGGGCTACGTGATTCAACAGATCGGGCTTTTTCCGCACCTGGACGTGGCACAGAACGTGGCCACGGTGCCCGCGCTGCTGGGCCATGATCGCCGCGCCACCCAGGCCCGGGTGGATGAGCTGCTGGCCCTGGTGGGCCTGGACCCCGACACCTTCCGGCACAAGCGCCCCGTTGAACTGTCAGGCGGGCAGGCGCAGCGGGTGGGCGTGGCGCGCGCCCTGGCCGCCGATCCCCCGGTCCTGCTGATGGACGAGCCCTTCGGCGCCCTGGACCCCCTGGCCCGCGAGCGGCTGCAGGCGGCCTTCCGCGACATCCAGCGCCGCCTGCGCAAGACGGTGGTGATGGTTACCCACGACATTGACGAGGCGCTACGCCTTGCGGACCGCGTGGCCCTGATGCGGGAAGGCGCCCTGGTACAGTACGGCCCACCCGACGACCTGATTCACCGCCCAGCCAACGACTTCGTGCGCCAGTTTCTGGGCGAGGACGCCGCGCTGCGTCAGCTGGCGGGCCAGCCGGTCTCGGCCTTCCTGCGCCCTGGCCCGGCGGCCCCCGGCGGCCCGGCGGTGGACGCCGCCCTGAACGCCCGCAGCGCCCTGAGCGTGATGCTGCGCGAAGGTCAGGACGTCCTGACCGTGACCCAGCAGGGCCAGCCCGTGGGCACCGTGCACTGGACCGACCTGCGCGCCAGGGCCCCCCGGTGAGGCGGCGCCCGCCCTGGGGCGCGCTGCTGTGGCCCGCGCTGCTGGCGCTGTGCCTGTGGCCCGGGGTCATGCCCCGGCTGCTGAATCCCCTGGGCGTGGGCGAGCTGGGCCCCCTGGACCCGCCGCTGTGGCGCCAGACGCTGACCCACCTGGGTCTGGTGGGCGCCGCCACGCTGCTGGTGGGGGTTGTGGGCCTGCCGCTGGCGGTTGCCGTCACGCGCCCCGGCTGGACCGCCCCCCGGCAGCTCACCGAGGCGCTGGTGGGCCTGGGGCAGACGGTGCCCACCTTCGCCATCCTGGCGCTGGCGGTGCCCGCGCTGGGCTTTGGCTGGGCCCCTACGCTGCTGGGGCTGGTGCTGTATGGCCTGGGCCCGGTGGTGGGCCAGGCGATTCTGGGCCTGCAGGGGGTGAGCCCCGGGGTGCTGGACGCCGCGCGCGGCATGGGGATGTCTGGGGCGCAGCGCCTGTGGCGGGTGGAGTTGCCGCTGGCTGCCCCCGTGCTGCTCTCAGGGTTGCGCACCAGCGTGGTGTACAACGTGGGCACCGCCACGGTGGGGGCGGCGCTGGGCGCAGGTGGCCTGGGCGAGCCGATCATTGGCGGCCTTTCCCAGCAGAACACGGCGCTGGTGCTGGCCGGGGCACTGCCAGCGGCACTGCTGGCCCTCACGCTGGACGCGTGGCTGGCGCTGGTTCAGCGGCCTGCGGGGGCAGAACTGTAACCGAGATGAAATTTCAACCGACCTGCGGTACACTCGGGCGTATGCAGCGCCGCTGGTCTTCTGTCCTCTGGTCAGCATCTCTGCAGCTTCACCCCCTGGTTTCATCCTGCCTGTAACGCGGTCCAGCCCTGTCGCTGGGCCGCTTCTGCTTGGGAATGAACCGGCGCTTTCCTGCCCCCGCACCCCCGTGTGAGGTTTGAACCGCCCCCGCTGGCCTCCCCGTCTGGCCGCCTCCAGAGGTGACACCTTGAAGCAGACCGCTTTTCAGCCCGGTGACCGCGTTGTTCTTCCTCCTTACGGCATAGGCGTGGTGCGGGGCACCTGCCTGCGACCTGTGGCGGGCGAAGCCCACGCCTACTATCAGGTGGAGTTTCCCAACACAGCCAGTCAGGCGTTCGTGCCTGTGGCCTCGCCTGACGGCGCGGGCATGCGCGCGGCGCTCACCGCCCACGACATGCCTGCCCTGCTGGAATCCCTGAAGACCAGCCGCCTGAACCTGCCCCGGCAGTGGGCCGCGCGCCACCGCCGCGTGACCGAGATTCTGGTCAGCGGCAACCCGTTTGAACTGGCGATCCTCACCTGCGAACTGCGGCGCTGGAACGTGGAGCGCGGCCTGCCCGATCTGGACCGGCAGGCCTTTCGCCGCGCCATCAAGCTGTTAGAGCAGGAGGTCAGCGGCCTGCAGGACCCAGGCGCCCAGGACGTGCAGCTGCTGCTTTCACATGCCTGGAATGAGGGTCCACAGCACGTCGGCGCCTGAAATTGCTCAGGCAGGAACGGTCCTGCCGCACACGTAAACGGCTTCTACAAAGGAGGCCGTTTGACTTGGGACGGTAGACGGTTTTGCGGAGCGGCTTCTTGCCCAGTTAGGACGCTGTAGTACAACTCCAACCTACTTCCGAGAC